>JAKADD010000368.1 GCA_021820825.1 Bacillota bacterium | reverse complement strand
TGTGGAACTTCAACTACACCGATCAAAGCTCGTCAACCGGGCTCAACATCACCATGGACGCAGCAACGGGCCTCATTCAAAATATGAATGAATATCAGATGGGACCAGGTTCTTCTTCCGGATCTCAGTCTCAGACCGCTCTCACCGCGACGCAGGCGGAGGCGGCCGCTGCGTCATTTGTCGAGAAGGCTTTGCCAACCATGACAGGCGGACTCACCAATGAGGGACCGACGCCGTTTTTCGGATCCGGCAATAACAACATCGCACAAGAGTCATTCTCGATGCTGGTCAACGGCATCGCAACAGAAAACCAGATCAGCGTCGGCGTCAATCTGAGCACTGGGCAGGTGGTCGACTACAATGCCTTCCTGAACACGGGCGCCACGTATCCCGCCGTTGGCACAGTGGCGCCGGTGAGCGCCGCGGAGGCTGCCTTTATCGCGAAGAATCCACTGCAACTGATGTATGTCATGCCGTATCAGTTCGCGACTTCAAAAGCCACGGGGTATGGTCCGCAGACGATCGGCTCCACGGCCATGCTTGTATACGCGCCGCAGCAGAGCTATTCGCCGGATATTTACAATGCCAACACGGGGCAGTGGGAGACGCAGGGATATCCTCCGACTGCCGTTGCAAAGGAACCCTCGGACATCAAAGGACACTACGGAGCACAGGACATGAATCTCCTGGTGAACCGGGGTCTGCTCAAGGTGCAAAACGGGAAAGTGCATCCCAACAGCGCCATGACCAGGGGCCAGTTCCTGCGGCTGCTGGTCGACGCGAGCGGCGTTTTCTACGGCAACGGATCCAGCTCACCTGCTTTTGCGGACGTACCACAGACCAGCAAATACTACTCATTTGTGCAGCAGGCGGTCACCGGGGATGGCTGAAACCAGGCGGCGTGTTTTCGCCCAATTCTCCGCTCACCCGTGAACGGGCTGCGGATTGGATCGTACGATTCCTTGGCTGGAATGAACTGGCCAAACAGAGCGGATTGTTCACCGTCAATTTTGCGGACGCTTCTGCGATTCCCTCCCAGTATCGCGGTGACGCCGCCATCGTCGCAAAACTGGGGATCATGCCCGCGATAAGCGGCAAGTTTCTGCCCTCCCAACCCCTTACAGTCGCTGAAGCGGCGGTCGCCGTTGTGACAGCCATGCAACTGCACAGCCAGGAGCAACAGCGTGTAGTCGCCTTCAAGAGCGCCTGACGGCGAGCTTCCGGGTAATGAATGGCAGAGGGGCAGAGAATCCTGATCAGGTTCCCCTGCCCCTCTGCAGCTTGTCTGGACGGGGTGCGATGCGCGCCTACACGCCTTCTTCGATCGGCGCCACAGAAAGAATAGGCGCGTCCGGAGATACGTCGGCCTCATAGTCGACGCTGTGAAAACCAAACCCGAACAGTTTCAGAAAATCCTCGCGATAGCCGTCCAGATCCGCGATATCCGCGAGTCCGCTCGTCTGCGCCTGCTGCCACAGTTCCTCCACGGCCGCCTGAACATCGGCGCGCATCTCCCGCTCGTCCACGCGCACGCGGCCCCTGTCGTCCACGGACGCCGATCCGTTTGAATACACCCGTTCTGCGAACAGGCGATACATTTGCTCAATACAGCCTTCGTGCAGACCGCGCTCTTTCATAACGCGAAACAGCAGCGTTATGTACAGAGGAACAACGGGAATGGCCGAGCTCGACTGCGTGACCACCGCTTTATTGACAGAAACGAAAGCGCGTCCTCCAGATTGCTCCAGCATGGCGTCAAGTATGAGTGCAGTGTCTTCCAGATCGTCTTTGGCCCGTCCGATGGTGCCCTCGCGATAGACAGCGTAGGTGAGTTCGGGGCCCACATAGGAATAGGCTGTCGTAATGGCGCCGGGTGCAAGCACACCCGCCTGATCCAGCGCTTCAATCCACATACGCCAGTCTTCGCCGCCCATGACGGCCACCGTGTTTTGAATCTCGTCTTGTGTCGCGGGGTTTAGCGTTACATCTGTCACCACACCGCTTTGCACATCGACTGTTTTGCTGGTAAACGAGCGGCCAATCGGTTTTAACGCCGATGAAAACAGCTCCCCCGTGCGGGGATGGACCCGGCGCGGCGACGCAAGGCTGTATATCACCAGATCGACCTGACCGCATGCTTCCCGAATGGCTGTGATCGTCTCCGTTTTCACTGCGTCGGAAAAAGCGTCGCCGTTAATCGTTCTGGCCATGATTCCTTGCGCTCTGGCCTCATTTTCAAACGCGGCCATGTTATACCAACCTGCGGTGGCGGTTCGGTTGCCTGCGGCCGGTCGCTCAAAACACACGCCAATCGTGCCTGCGTTCCCTCCAAACGCTGCGACAATGCGACTGGCAAGCCCGTAACCTGTCGAAGAGCCGATGATCAGCGCATTCCTGATTCCCTGAATCGGCGGCTGTGCGCGGACGAACGCAATCTGCTCCCGAACATGCTCGGCACAGCCCTGCGGATGGGCGGTTGTGCAAATGAAGCCGCGGATTTTCGGTTTAATAATCATTCTGCTTCCTCCCGATCGTGTCAGGAATACATGTGGGTCCATCCCGGAAAATTGATCATCCCGGCCGAGCGAGTTTCACTCCTCTGATGGCGCCGCGAAGCGACATGTGAGTCTATTATACAACATCGGTGCGCTGCGACCTGACTCATGTGGACTGCAGCCAATGGTCGTAAACGGTCCTGCCTATCCGCTGCATGGTCGGGATCGCATCACTGCACTGATAGGACAATGTAACAATGACAAAACTGGCTCCCTGCAAATACAGGATTCCGGCGTCGTGCTCAATGTCCTTGACCATACCGGTCTTGTTGGCCATTTCCCACAGCGGCAATCCGCCGGCCACGGGATTGTCCGGATCTGGCAGAAGGGCGGGCAGTTTATTTCTATACTGTTGCCGCTTCAGCACATCCACCATCTGCAGTGACGCATACAGCGACACCAGTTCCCCCTTGGCCACTTTGCGACACCAAGTCGCGATGTCCTGAGCCGTGATCTCGTTGCGTCCATTAAATACGGCGGGCACGGTCTGCAGTTTGTTGCGGAGTGCGCTCGCCGTCATCCCATCCTCCTCCAGGGAAGCCTGAATCACGGGCAGCGTCAGTCTGTCGATCAACATATTGGTGGCCGCATTATCACTGACTGTGATCATCAGGGTCACCAGGTCTTT
>JAKADD010000367.1 GCA_021820825.1 Bacillota bacterium | reverse complement strand
CGGCAAGTTCACTTCTGTCAGCAGCGATGTTTCAACTGCAGTATAGATCGACTGGGGGAGAGTGCGCTGGTCAATCGTCCAGGGATCCTCTGTAAAGGAACGGCCCAGTTCCCAGGGGATGTATTGGTGGTAGCTCCAGTCTATGTCCGCTGCGCGCTGACGGTGCTCGCTATACAGATTGGTCAGGTAGGGCTCCAGTTGAGGATCAAAAACATTGAGTTTATAATTCTCAAATGGCATCGGAGACGCCCCCCCTTTCGATTTCTATGCGAATACGGACAAAAACAACCACCCCTGTTCTTTGGCTTGACAGATCCTGTAAGCAACAGAACCGGGGAGGAGACCAGCAGTATCAGCTTACACTAAATGTTGAGGTATTACACTACTTATTTTTCGGAGTGGATTGATATTAACCGCCGATGTGAAACATCTCTACTTTCTTGCTGCCGCTGTTTTCCTGCGAGCGCAGTTCGGAATAGCGGTCACGGCGATTGCCCCAGACACTGGACAGCACCTGCAACAACTCGTCGTCGCTTGCGCCTTCGCGCAAGCGACGACGCAGATCCAACCCATCAGAACCAAATAAACAGGTGAACAGTTTGCCGTCAGACGACAGCCGGGCGCGGTTGCAGGAACCGCAAAAGGCATGTGTCACCGAACTGATAATTCCGATCTCGCCCTGATTGTCTGCGTAGCGATAGCGCGTGGCGACCTCTCCCGGATGCTCGGGAGGAATCGGCGTCAAGGGCCACTCGCTGTTGAGGGTAGCCAAAACTTCATCCGCGCCCACAACCTCATCCAATCGCCAGCCATTCGCTGTACCCACATCCATAAATTCGATAAAGCGGACGATGTGTCCAGTGCCGCGAAAATGTCGCGCCATCTGGATGATGCTGTCATCGTTGACCCCTCTTTTGACGACCATGTTGATCTTCACCGGGTTTAGTCCGGCTTGGGAAGCGGCCTCAACGGCGGCTAGCACCTTTTGCACCGGAAAGGAAGCGTCATTCATGGACTGAAAAACCTGGTCGTCCAGTGAGTCCAGGCTGATGGTCACCCGTCGCAACCCAGCCTCTTTGAGCCTGCGCGCCATTTGCGCGGACAGCAATGAGCCGTTGGTGGTCACCGCAAGATCCTCCAAGCCTGGAATTGTCGACAGCATTTCGATCAACCTGTCCAGATTGACTCGCAGGAGGGGTTCACCTCCTGTAAGACGAATTTTGCGCACGCCCAAGGCAACAAACAGAGCCGCCAGGCGCGCGATCTCCTCGAATGTCAGTAAAGCTTCACGGGCAAGAAACGGATAGTCGACACCAAAGATGTCTCGCGGCATGCAGTACGTACAGCGAAAATTACAGCGATCCGTAACGGAAATTCGGAGATCCCGCAAGGTTCGCTGAAACACGTCTGTGAGCACAGTTCTCATCTCACTTTGCAAGAGCTAGGACCTGACAGGTCGCAATCGCTTCTGTGTATCTTTCTTTATTGACCATAATCATATGGAATGTTTCCCGCCAGCGTCAAGAGGAACGACAGTTCCGCAGCGCGTTTCGTGTCCAAAGTGTGGACCAGACGCTGCGGTTCTGTCGCTGTTCCGTTAGCGGCTTTTATGCGTGTTGGGCGTGCAGCCCCTCTGCATGGCCGTTTATCTCAAGATTGCGTTCGAGCATGGGGCGTGCGATCAGCAGGGCCAGTCCGCCGAGAACCAGAAGCGCGGCGGCGATCCAGAATGGCACCTGCATGCCAAAACGGGGGCCAATCAGTCCGCTCAGAATGGGAGCAATGGCCGCACCAGACCAGCGAAGGAAATTATAGGCTCCCGAGGAAATCGAACGGGAAAACGGCGATACTTCCATGGCCAGAGTGGTGAACAGGGCGTTGGCAATGCCGCAAAAGAATCCGGAAATGACGATCACCCACAGCAGACCGTCGCCGCGCACGGCGCCAGCCGCCGCAAACACCAGAATCAGCCCAACCAGATTGAACTGCAACAGGCGAATGGGACCCAGGATGGGGCGCAGCCAATTGACGACAAAGACCGATGAAACGCCGACCAGAATACCCCAGGCAAAATAGGTGAAACCCAGATCGAGGCTGCTCAGCCCTTTGAGTGTGAGCGGCGAGTAGGCCAGAATTGTAAAAAATGCATAGCTGTACGCGAGTCCGATCAGCGCATTCGTCAGCACCGCCGGATGGCGTATGGCCACGAAGAGATCTTTTGCGCTGCGCGGTGGTTCTCGGCGCGGCTCCTTAACAAGAAAGAACGTGAGTATGGCCGCAATCAGCATGAGCGTCGCCGTACCGAAAAAGGGGAGGCGCCAGGTGTAGCTGCCGAGAAAACCGCCGATCAGCGGCCCCGATGCGATGCCAAGGCCGAGAGCGGCCTCGTAGAGAGTGATGGCCGACGCCATTCCGCCTGTCGATGCGCCCACGATGATAGAGAGTGCGGTCGATGTAAAAAAGGCGTTGCCCAAACCCCAGCCTGCTCGAACGATGGCGAGAAATTCGATATTGGGAGATAATCCACTCAGGGTGGCGAACACGACGACCAGGGTCAGGCCGATCAGCATGACTCTGCGGCCGCCCAGTTTTGTGGCCAGTACGCCCGACACCAGCATGGTCACGGCCATCACTGCGATATAACTGGTGAAGAGCCACTCAACCTGAAACGGCGTGGCGCCCATTGCTTTCCCGATCAGCGACAATAATGGATCGACAACCCCGATTCCCGTAAATGCGATCAGAGTGGCAAACGCCGTCGCCCAGACGGCGGGGGGGAACAGACTGCGCATGGTGGATCTCTCCTCAGATACTTCGATAGACGAAACAAAACTGCTCCTATCATAGCATAGCGGGAACAAATTATGCGATGGAACGTCGCTGCAAAAAACCAATGTCCGGATCGCATCGTATAATCAGACAAAGACCTCCAGCGACGTCTCGCGCGTTTCGCGAGCGGACGGACCGACCTGGGGATGACTGGGTGAATACACGGTAGAAGAGGGATGGACGTGGCCAGGGAATACTTCAAACATGGACAGTGGCCGCAGTTGCATGTGCGAACGCACTGGTTTGCGCTGGTTGCCTTTCTGCTGCTGCTGATCACGGGTCTGCTGCTGTTCTTGCCGCAGGTGCACACCGTGTTAATCCCCGTACTGCCGTTGCTATATGAACTGCATATCACATTCG
>JAKADD010000366.1 GCA_021820825.1 Bacillota bacterium | reverse complement strand
AGGCGTACAAAGTTTTGTCCAAAAGCGTCTGCCGACTGAGCTGATTGTAGTCCGCATGCGCGGAAATCGCGTATATGACATGTTCCGGATAACCTGCTTCGCGCAGGATCGCCGCGCCGACAATCGTGTGCTCTGCGGGCGTTGGATATTTCTCATAGTCGAAGTCATGCAGCAGGCCAACGACTCCCCACTCGTCCGGATCCTGTTCAAAGTGTTCAGCATAGGCGCGCATGGACGCCTCAACGGCGAGCGCGTGGCGGATGAGACTCCTGCTTTCTGTATGGGATGTTAACATCCGATAGGCAGTTTCCCTGTCTTTAAAATTCATACGCTATCCTCCGATGGCTGGTGGTCGACGCAGACGCAAACGTTTCCCAACCTCACACTGCCGAGGTGACAAACGGATACACACGCGCCAGAGTTTGACCCGCCAGATGAATGGTGGACAACAGTTCCCCAGCGCCCATGTGCAGGGCGACACTGCGCGGAATCTCCATGCCAAACAGCAGGTCAGCCTGTTTACGGCTGATCAGGCGTTCGGCCGCTTCCAGAAAGTCATCCTCTGACAGATCGGAGAACGCTTTCCCGTCTGGTCTGGTATGGTCATGGTACATGATGAAGTCGGACGGAAGTTCCCGGCGGATTTCCGCATAATGGCGGATCGCCGCGCGTCCGAAATCCGCTTTTTGCGGCGCCTCGTAAATTACGCCAAACTGAACAAACAGGTGCGTGTACCACATGCCTATCATAAATGTTGGCCATTTCTTGTATCCCCGTGCGTCCTGGGAAAACGCGACCCACGAATCGCTTGGAGGGTTTGTCTTGCGTCGTGCGTGTTTCGCTACGTGCGCATGCATCGTCTGTCCTGTCGCTTGCGTCAATACAGGAGCCATGTAGTCACCGATTTCTGACAGTTTCGGCCGTATGCGTTCCTTCAGGGCAGCCATGCGCAAATCCAGCCCCGGTACGGAAAAAACATCAAAATCGCTGGCTGTGAATCCGGAGAACGCCACCGCCCCTGTAATCATGTTCTCTACCCTCACTTCGCTGCAAGCCACTGCGCGATAATGGCTTCAGTATCCATTTTAAATTTGGAATTGGGATACACCGCATCACAACCCGCCCGCTCGGCGCCTGCCAGAAGTTCCTTCTGAACATGCGGCCCAAATGCGATGGTTCTGCTTCCGCCCTGCTTGCTGGCGCGCACCACCGCATCCACGTTGGCCCCCACGCTCGCAAGTTCAAGGATCACAAGAGCAGGCAGAACCAGCGGCAAGCGGGCGGAAAAATCCGCAGGGTTATCGACAAATGCAATGGTGCAGCCTTGCTTGACCGCCGCTTCACGCAGTTGCACAGAGAACATCAGGTCGGGAACATACGCAAGAATCGCTTCGCCAGCCATTCCTTATCCCTCCAATAAACACGTTGTTTTAGCGTAGTGTATCACAATTCCACACAAAGCACAGGGCTACAACGCGCATTCCTCAATTTAGGTATACTATAGCAGATACAGGTTGGTTGATGACAACTTAAAGATAGGGGTTGGCACGATGATCGAACATGTGGTTTTGATCAAATGGAAAGCGGAGACAGCGGCAGAAGAGAGAGAGGATATTCTTCGTCAAGCCTTGCAATTAAAAGATCAGATACTCGGAATTATCAGCTATCAGACCGGTCACAACACATCATCCCGCAGCCTTGGGTTTGACGCCGCGCTGCTGGGCTCTTTTGTAGATCAAGACAGTCTCGCGGCCTATGGACCGCACCCTGCCCACCAGCGCCTTGTGGCTCGCCTGACTCCGGCCGCCGAGCAATTGCTGGTCGTCGATTTCGAGCCCCTCGAATAAATAAACGCATCATTCGGAATCCGGACTATGAGTGCGCCGCAAGCTGGGCCAGCACATGCCGCTCCAGAAACTTGGCGATGCCGTTCCGATCGCAGGTGTCCGTGACAAAGTCGGCCGCGCTCTTGACCACGTCCCTGGCGTTTCCCATCGCCACGCCAGTTCCTGCGTACAGCAACATTTCAAGATCGTTCAATTCGTCGCCAAAAGCAATGATCTGCGCGGCGTTGTATCCAAGAAGATCCGCCACCTGCTTCAAACCGCTGGCTTTAGACGCACGATTGCTCATGACCTCGATCGTCTGGTGCGCGCCGCCCCAGGCACGCACCGTCAGCGTGTCGTGAAACTGGGTTTGGAGCGCCTCTGTCAATTCAGCAGCTCGATCCAGAAAGGGGCTTACAACAAAACTGGTTACCTGGGAAGCGATCAGCGTACGAACATCTCCAACCGCGAGCGGGGCGCGGTTGCCCACATCCATCAATGGATCCACCAAGCTGGTATTAGAGTGAAGATAAAATTCATCCTTGACTTCAACCATCAAATTGCGGATTCCAATCTCATAACATACGTTCAGGGCCGCCATGGCCACCTCATAATCGATGGGAGTATGGAGACTTATATCCACCATGCCATGCCCGTGCACCAAAGCGCCGTTAAAATTGATCAGGGGGGTCGACAGGCCGAGTTCCCTGACAAAGGGAACGCTTGTGCGCGGAGGCCTGCCAGTGGCAATGGCCACATCGCCGCCTGCTTTCATCACCGCCTGCAGAGCTCCCTTGGTTCGGGGAGAGATGCGCTTGTCGCTGGTCAACAGTGTACCATCGAGATCGAGCGCGATTAAACAGCGTTCCATTGGCAGCCCCCTCACACATGTGCACACCTCAGGTCTATAAACATACCATATCTTATTGACGTTGTCTGCAACATGTATCTTTCTTCCATAAATCGGACATAAAGATATTATCAAGGTTTGGAGGGATAGAGACACATGGAACTCATGGAGCGATGGGCGTCCAGATCCGATGCATGGACACCTGAAGACGACGTAACACTCGCCGAACTTGTGCTGCGGCACATCCGCGAAGGGAGCACCCAACTGGTTGCCTTTGACGAAGCGGCGGCGTTGCTGGGCCGGACTTCGGCGGCGTGCGGGTACCGCTGGAACGGGGTTGTGAGACGACACTACGAGGACGCGATCCGCGAAGCAAAGCAGGTGCGCCGCCGTACTCTCGAAGATCGCCGCAATCGGCGGCCAAATCGAACACAGCTCACGCTTGGCGTTGATGACGATCACGAATTTACCCTGGACCTGCTGATTCGTGGACTGCGCGATTTTGAACGGCGTTATCA
>JAKADD010000365.1 GCA_021820825.1 Bacillota bacterium | reverse complement strand
ACCGATATTGAGAATCTCGCTGATGTCGTCCGAAGTCTCGGGGCGCGCGCAGAACTCTCTCATAACGGAAGTCTGAGACTGTCGGCCGAACGCCTGACAACGACGACCGCTCCTTACGAACTGGTTCGCAAGATGCGTGCATCGTTTTGGGTGGCAGGCCCTCTGCTGGCTCGCACCGGTCACTTCCGTGTGCCGCTTCCGGGCGGATGCAACATAGGAGAGAGACCTGTCGATCAACATATAAAAGGTTTCGAAGCGTTAGGTGCGCACGTTTCTATAGAACACGGTTACGTTGAGGGCCGAGTGAAAGAACGCCTGCGCGGCGCGCCGGTCTATCTTGATGTTGTCAGCGTGGGCGCCACGATCAACACGATGATGGCGGCAACGCTGGCCGAGGGGCAGACCCTGATTGAGAATGCGGCGAAAGAGCCGGAGATTGTCGATCTTGCCAACTATCTGAACGCCATGGGCGCCAAAGTTCGGGGAGCCGGAACTGACACGATCCGCATTGAGGGTGTCACGCATCTGCACGGTGCGACGCACACGGTCATTCCTGACCGCATTGAGGCGGGAACGTACATGCTGGCGGCCGCCATCACGCGCGGCGATGTGTTTGTAGAAGGAGCGATCTACAATCATCTGAGTTCTCTGTGCGCCAAACTTCGGGAAGCGGGCGTCACGTTGGAGGATGACATCAGAGGCATCCGGGTGCGAGCATCCGGACCGCTGCATCCGATCGACGTCAAAACACTGCCGCACCCAGGGTTTCCTACGGATCTACAGGCGCAGATGCTTGCCCTGCTGACAACGGTAGAAGGCGTCAGCATCGTGACGGAGACGGTGTATGAGAATCGTTATCTGCATGTGGCTGAACTTCGCCGCATGGGCGTGGATGTGAAACTGGAGGGCCGCAGCGCGATCGTGGAAGGCGTATCCGCCCTGACAGGTGCGCGTGTGAGCGCGACGGATCTCAGAGCGGGAGCGGCCCTTGTACTGGCCGGTCTGGCCGCAGAGGGCGAGACCGTGGTCAGTGGTCTGGAACATCTTGATCGCGGCTACGGCGATCTGGTCAACAAACTTCGGCAGTTGGGAGCGCATATCGTGCGAACCGATGAAGCACAACCGCCGCTGCGGCTGGTCACCGCTAACTAGCTGGGCAATATACTGGGCCGTCCGCGAATCAGAATTATGGTTCGCGGACGGCCCAGTGTTTTTTTCAGGAGCATACGGTTTTCATATCGGACTCGACGAAAGAAGGGTGGTACAATAAGGGCAAACATTGAACACAAATGGTCCGGAAGATCTGAATACGAAGGAGACGCTGCAATTCATGGTTTCACTCGATGATATCCAATCCTGGTGTGGTGCAACGGCATTCCAGCGTGGAAAAACGTATTACCAGGCGGGTCGGGTGACACAATTGCACGAGCAGGATGACCGCTATACAGCGATTGTTCTGGGCAGCAAGCGGTATCGCGTCAGCGTTCTGTTTGCTGAGGAAGAGAATGACATCGAGGCGGCGTGCACCTGTCCTGCGTACGATTCCTATTACACGAACTGCAAGCATATCGCGGCCGTTTTGTTTGCCGTTTTTTCTCTCAATCAACGGGGCGGCGCGGCGATCACATCATATAGAAAGGAAAATGACCGCGATCTGCAACTCAGCAAACAGATGCTGGGCATCTTTGACCGCCAGACTGAGCATGCGCAGGATATGGCGTATACGGCGGGAGACAAACAGCAACTGCAGATTGAGTATACTTGTAAAATAGTCTCGCTCGGCACGCGCAGGTCCGTGCTGGCAGTGGAGATGAAAGTGGGGCCGCAGCGCCTCTATATAGTACAAAAGATAAAGGATTTTCTGGCAAAAATAGAGAAGCGTTCGCCGTATACATTCTCAAAAACGTACACCCTTGATCTTGCTGATCAGACCTTCGGGGAAACAGACTGGGCGATCCTGCAACTGTTCATGGAAGCGCAGCAAGGTGAAGCGCTCTATCGCGACATACAAAGCAACTACTATGTTCATTATGGGTTGCAAAACGATCGCCTGCTTCTGCTGCCGCCGCACATTTGGAACAGGCTGCTGCCCTATTTTGCAAAGTCTTCTGTACGTCTTGAACAGGACGCGCTGTCGGTTGGGCAATTGTTGACTACAGATGAACCGATTGGCCTCGTCAGCAAGCTGGACAATACGTCCTCCAAAGGGTATCAGCTGGACATCGAGGGGCTGGCGGACGTTATAGTCCTGAAAGAGTACGGCTGCGCTGTTGAGGGCTGCACAGTGCATGTCATGGATCGGGAGTCGCTGGAACGGCTTTCCGATCTCAAGGCGATGTTGGCCAATCTCTCCAGCCCCCGTCTGGTCATCTCTCAGGAACAGATTGAACCGTTCATGGAACGGGTGGTGCCGGGACTAAAAAAACTCGGGAAAATGGAAATTGCCAAACAGATCGCCAGCAAAATCGTTGATGAGCCGCTGCGCATCAAACTCTATCTCGATCGGGACGGCGACCGTCTTTTAGCCAAGCTGGAGTATGTGTACGGCGACACGGTGATCGATCCCCTGTCCAGTGTGAAGCGACAAGAGAAGGCAGAGCGTATTTTACTGCGCGATGTCGAGCGGGAAAGAATGTTTATGGCTCTTCTTGAACAGTCGCATTTATCGTATAACGGGAAAGAGTTGCACACAGACGACGAAGATGCTGTGTATCACTTTATGCATCATTTAATCCCGCGTTTAGAAAGTATGGCGGAAGTGTTTGTGACATCCGCGCTCAGGTTGATTTTCCAGGCGTATCCGCACCAGCCGAAGGTGCAGGCCGACATCAACAACAAAACAAATTGGCTCGACATCAGCTTTGATATCGAAGGCATAGATGATCAGCAGATTCGCGAGGTTTTGCGGTCGATTGTGGAGAAAAAGAAATACTATCGGCTTTCTGACGGCAGCTATCTGTCTCTGGAGACAGAGGGTTTTGCACAGATTGACGATTTGTTGCAGGGACTGGATATCCGCAAGACGCAGATTAAAGGATCCCGCCTCGAGTTGCCGGTGATTCGCGGATTCCATCTGCTGGGGTCCGAAGAGCAGGGAACGAACATAAAACTGGGCAAACCGCTCCGTCAACTGCTGGATAATCTAAAGCACCCGGACAATCTTGATTTTCCGCTGCCCGAACATCTGTCCAAGGTATTGCGCGACTATCAGAAGTACGGA
>JAKADD010000364.1 GCA_021820825.1 Bacillota bacterium | reverse complement strand
AGAGAAACCCCTCCTGACCAACCGCCCTCTTCACGTCAAGTTTACCGAATTCATTGAGCGGAAAGTCGAGATGCGGCTCGTCCACGTAACCTTTTACGGTTCCGAGCCCTGTCGCAACGACAACGATCTTCCCAATCGGTCCTCCGCCCTGCACCTGCAGTGTGATCTCATGCTGAGGATGTTTCAGCCCCGCCGTCAGCAGCGCACCCATCGTGGCGACTCGTCCGAGCGCAGCCGTGACGACAGGCCAGGTATCATGACGCCTTTGCAATTCGTCGACCAGATGGCGGGTTGTCGCAGCGTAAGCCAGAATGCCGCCGTCCTTCGCGGTTGCCACGACCACATAATCCTGCGTGTGCGTCACGCCTTCACCTCACCCCCAGCAGAATCAGGAAACGCCTATTCCGTATCCCGCGCCGGACTTTTTCACTGCTCCCCTAGATTTCACATTCGATGATTTCCGCCTGCAGATCTTCACACATGTCAAGCTCGTAAGGTTCTTTCAGATCGCGCCCTTGTTGATCACGCAATATCCGTATCACAGGCCTTTGCGGCTGTTCGGGATGCGTCGCCGCAACTACGCCCATTTCACCTGTCTGCAGGCGAACAGTCGCGCCAATAGGATACAAAGCCACACACTTGATGAATGATTCGACCACAGCGTGATCAAATCCCGCAGCCGATCCACCAAGGATAAACTCGAGTGCATGGTGAGGCAAATAGCCGCTTCGATACACGCGGTTTGCAGTCAGCGCCTCATAGACGTCACTCACTGCGACAATGCGGCTGTACAGATGCTGCTCTTCCCGAATGCCTCTGGGATATCCTTCGCCATTCAGCCGTTCATGATGCTCATACGCAACAACCGCGGCATGACTGGGCACATCGAGTCTCCCGCTGAGCAACCGAAACCCGTGTGTCGTATGGGTTTTGACCAATTCATATTCCATACTTGTGAGTTTGCTTGGTTTATTGAGCACCGTTGTCGGAATCATGAGTTTCCCCACATCATGAAGCAGCGCGCTGACCCCGAGATCGGACAATTGCCGCGAAGTGAGCCGCATCTGCACCCCGATTGCGATCGACAGAATCGTAACATTCACTGAATGGTGATAAAGTTCCGCATCATAATCGTAAACAGCGGAGAGGGGAACCGCCATGCCTCGATGAGCGCCGATCTCTCCGAGCAGACGGTTCACCACTTTGCGCACTTCCTGCCCCAGCCCCCTTTGCCGAAGCGCCGATGACGTACGCATTTCCTGAGAAAGCTGATTGAGATTTTCATAGGCAACTTCAATCAAAGTTCTGCGCGTCGTTTCCGAAACCACTTCGTCCGGTCGCACATCATCACAGAGTGGATCCACGATGTACACCGAACGGATGCCCCTGTTCTGTAGCCGTCGCATAAGCGATTCCGAGAGCTCCATGCCAGCAGCGAGCAAAACGCGACCCTTTGCATCAAGGATCGATTGGGCTAAAACTGAGCCTGGTTTAACCCGCGACAACCACGTAATTCTCATTCGATATCCACCTATAGACGTGATCGGAGAGGTTGCTCGCCCATGACGGCACAGCCTGCGAAAGTACAGTAGGTATATCGGCAAATGAAGCGCTTTGACCGATATACCTACTCAAAATCGGATGCATCAGGACAGACTCGGCGCCGGATCGTCTCCAAAGCCACGCCCGCCAATCGTAATCTTGGGACCATCGTCGCCGTCACTTTCGCCGTCGACGAGACGGCCATACTCCATCAACTGCCGGATCTGCTCTCCATCCAGTGTTTCCTTCTCAAGCAAAGTCTGCGCAAGCAATTCCAGTTTGGAGCGGTGTTCGGTCAGCAGGGCGCGCGTCTTTTCGTAACACTGATCGACAATGTGGCGCATCTCCTGATCGATCTCATACGCGATCGCCTCACTGTAGTTCTGCTCTGACGCGATATCACGGCCCAGAAACACCTGGCCCTGCCGATGTCCGAACTGCATGGGCCCAAGCTTCGCGCTCATGCCAAACTCTGTGATCATCCGACGTACAATCGCCGTGACACGCTCCAGATCGTTCGAGGCGCCAGTGCTGATCTCGCCCAACACGATCTCTTCCGCCACGCGACCGCCGAGCAGTTCGACCACCTGATCCAGAATATCTTCCTTGGTCATGAAGCTGCGGTCTTCCTTCGGCAAAGAGACAGTGTATCCGCCAGCCATACCGCGCGGAATAATCGTCACCTTATGGACCTGATTGCCGCCCTCCAGATAATACCCCGCGATTGCGTGACCGCCCTCATGGAAAGCGACGAGACGCTTCTCTTTGTCGCTGATGACCCTGCTCCGTTTTTCCGGGCCGGCAATCACGCGGTCAATCGCCTCGTCGATCTCAGACATTTCAACGACCGACTTATCCCTGCGGGCCGTCAACAGCGCCGCTTCATTCAGGACATTTTCCAGATCGGCTCCGGTAAAACCCGGAGTCCGCTTGGCAATAACGTCCATGTTGACATCTCGCGAAACCGGTTTGTTGCGCGAGTGGACGCGCAAAATCTGTTCCCTACCGCGCACATCCGGACGGTCGACCGTGATCTGCCGATCAAAACGTCCCGGTCGCAACAGGGCAGGATCCAGAATATCCGGACGGTTTGTCGCGGCGATCATGATGATCCCTTCGTTGCCCGCGAATCCATCCATTTCAACGAGCAGTTGATTCAGCGTCTGTTCGCGTTCATCGTGACCGCCGCCAAGTCCCGCTCCCCGCTGCCTCCCCACTGCATCGATCTCATCGATGAAGATGATGCAGGGAGAATTTTTCTTGGCGTTTTCAAACAGGTCCCGTACGCGCGACGCGCCGACGCCAACGAACATTTCCACGAAGTCAGAGCCGCTGATGCTAAAAAAGGGCACCCCTGCTTCACCGGCCACGGCGCGCGCAAGCAGTGTCTTACCCGTACCTGGCGGCCCGATGAGAAGTACGCCTTTGGGAATCCTTGCCCCGACCGCCGTGAACTTGCGAGGATCGCGCAGAAACTCCACGACCTCAATCAGTTCTGCCTTTTCTTCGTCAGCGCCGGCCACATCGTTAAACGTAACGCGTTTCTTTTCTTCGGAATAGAGCCGCGCCCGGCTTTTTCCGAAATTCATGACACGATTTCCGCCGCCCTGGCCCTGATTGAACAAAAAGAAGATAAGCACAAACATCAGCAGGAAGGGCACGATCGTACTCAAAAAACTTA
>JAKADD010000363.1 GCA_021820825.1 Bacillota bacterium | reverse complement strand
ATTGCGATCAGCGGATACTGGAGTGCAGCGCCGCCGTGACTTGCGATCAGTCTCACAAGTTCCTGAGACTGATCGCGCGGACGTGTAACAGCCACCGCAATCCCACTCAGTTCCTGCGACACGCAATCACCCCATACCGTCTGTCCGCAGTTCCTCCAGAAGCTCGCGACCGCCCTGCGCCAGCAACTGCTCCCCGAGCTCTCGGCCGATCATGGCAGCATCCGGACCACGAGCGGACGCACGGACGATGCGCTGTCCATCCGTCGAAGCGATCAGCCCGGAGAGCGAGCCTTCCGGGTCTCCCGAGCCTTCCGGGCCTTCGTTCGCGCTCTTCCTGACCGGAGCGCCCCAGGCGCCTGCTGCAGAACCGTTGCGGCCTGCGCCTGCAAACTCGGCGCCTGCGTAAGCTGCTACGGGGGCCTGACAACTCCCGCCCACAGTCGCCAGGAATGCGCGCTCCGCTTCGATTTGCCATGCGGAAGCAGGATCGTGAAGAGCCCTCAACAGGGCCAGCAGAGCAGCGTCGTCCGCCCGCGCTTCCAGCGCCAGCGCTCCCTGGCCCACAGCGGGCAACATGTCTGCCAGAGACAGCGGCAGCGCGCCTGGAACCGTTCCGTCCTGCCGCCGCCAACCGTTCTCCTTGCGCCAGCCGCCGTCATCCCACCAGCCCATTCGCAGCAACCCGGCGGCCGCCAGAACAATCGCGTCAAGACTGTCCAGCTTCCTCAGCCGCGAATCAATGTTTCCGCGCAGCGTTCTGATCTGGAGATCCGGCCGTGCATGGAGAAGTTGCGCGGTGCGGCGCAACGAGCTTGTGCCAACCAGCGCGCCTTGCGGCAGCGTCGTCAGAGAATGTCCGCTGCGGCTGATCAGCAGATCGCGCGGGTCCTCTCTTTGCGGCACAGCGGCAATCGTCAGGCCGGGCGCCAGCAGAGCGGGCATATCCTTCATGCTGTGAACGGCAAAATCAATGTCGCCGCGCAGGAGCGCATCTTCAATTTCCGATATGAAGAGTCCCTTGCCCCCCACCTGGGACAACGGAACGTCGACGATGCGGTCCCCTTTTGTCACGATCTCCTGCGTATGTATTTGCAGGTCGGGATACCGCGCCTGCAGAGTTTCCACGACCTGCGCTGTTTGTGTTTTTGCCAGCAGACTGCGTCTCGTGCCCACGGTGATGGAGCGCATCCTGATCCTCCTTGTCAGCGATGAAGTTGTGATGCGAACTGTCCGACTACCAGGAAATTCAGGACGATAGCGAGAAAGCAGGCCAGGTTCCACCAGGAAGCTTTGCGACCGCTCTGACGGCCAGTGCTGTGCATATACAGATAAATACCGTACATGATCGCAAGCACAATGGCAAACAGCGGTTTTGGATCCAGAATCAAAACATACCCATACACAAGGGCGTACCACACCGATCCGAGAATCATGGCGATCAGCAGCAGCGGCAATCCCACCACCGCTGAACGATAGGCGTACAGATCAAGACGCTGGAGCGGCGGCAGGCGGCGAAAAGGTCCACTCTGGAACCTTTTGAAACGCAGCGCCGAATCTGCCAGGAGATATAAAACGCTGAAGATGAACGACAGCGTAAACATGATATAGCTCAGAAAGGCAACGCTGATATGCAATAACAGGAGATCCCCCTGCCCAAAGGGAATGTCCACAGGCTGTCCATGCGCAAATGTGGCAAACGCCACAAACAGAAATCCCAACAGATTCATAAGAAACGAAAAATAGTCGATCCGCGACAGGTAGTTTACAACGATGGATACCGTAATCAGAAGCCAAGAAAAAAAGATCGTTCCCTGGGCGGATGAGAAGAACGGCAGCAGATGATCCATTTTGATCATGACGCCAAGGAATCCGGTTTCCATGAGCCACACAACACAAAGCATCGCTACCCCAAAACGGTTGGCGATGCGGTTGTCTTTCAGAAAATCAACATAAAAAAGCCCCAGGCCAATCAGGTAGCAGAGGAGCATCGCTACGTAAAATACAGGCGACAGAATGAACGACATAATATTCACTCACAGCGCCGGAAGAACTGCCGCGTTTCCTGAAGCGGCATTCCACCCCTGCCGTTTCCCTTCTCCCTCATCGCGGGCCGCGCTGCGTTCCCGTATCCCGCCGTCCGTGAATGGTGTGTTTGCTGGCGCCGCAAGCGGATCTGCCTGCTGCGCCGCATGCACTGGCGGCGCCCCATCGCTCCGATGCGGCTCGCCCGAGAGTGCGAAAATCCGCGCAAAGGCAGCAAGCGTCTCGTTCCCGCCCGGTTCCACAGCCATTTCCTTGATGCTGGCAATGGGGTCGCGCAACAACTGATTCACAATGCTCATTGTGTGTTTTTGCAGTATTTTACGCTGTCGATCATCAAGTTCAGGCAGTTTCTGCGCGAGACTCTGCATGACGCCCTGCTGCACGAGCAGCGCCTTTGCGCGGAGTTCTGCAATCAGCGGAACGATTTCCTGTTCCGCGAGCCAGTTTGCGAAGGAGCTTACTTCCTGCTCAATCATGGCCGTCACGCGGACAGATTCCTGTTTACGCTGACTCACGTTCGAGGCGACCACATCTTGCAAGTCGTCGATATCGTACAGATACACATTGTTGAGCTTGGCAAGATTCGGATCGATATCCCGCGGCACCGCTATGTCAATGCAAAAGAGCGGTTTGCGCTTGCGGCGTTTCATCAGCTCGGCCGCCATGTCTGCGGAGATCACGTAGTCCTGCGACCCCGTCGAACTGATGACGATGTCCGCCTCTTTGAGGGCAAAGGGGAGCGCGCTCGCCGCAAACGCGTGTCCGCCATAGGAAGCGGCCAATTGCAGGGCGCGCTCATAGGTCCTGTTGACGACCAGAATCTGGCCAACGCCTTGCGCCGCCAGATGTGTGAGAGTCAGTTCGCTCATCTTGCCAGCGCCAATAACGACAACGGTTTTGTCATTCAGTTTATCAAACACTTTTTTTGCCAATGACACGGCGGCGTAACTCACTGAAACAGCGCTCTGGCCGAGTCCTGTTTCAGTCTGTACACGTTTGCCAAAGGTGATGGCGCGCCGGAAGAGCTGATTCAGCAACGATCCAGTTGCACAAGCGGCCTCCGCAAACAAAAACGCCTTGCGCACCTGCCCAAGAATCTGCGTCTCGCCGATGACCATCGAATCCAGCCCGCATACCACTCTGTGCAAATGCCGAACCACCGTCTGTCCGGTCTCCGTGTACAGATGGGCTTGAAAGGAGGC
>JAKADD010000362.1 GCA_021820825.1 Bacillota bacterium | reverse complement strand
TGGCAATCGACCCGGCACGGACTTTCTGGGTGACGCCGTCAAACGCGATGAAGAAGGCTACGTGGTTGTGGATGAGTTTCTGCGGACCAGTGTCGAGGGCGTATTTGCAGGCGGAGACGCCCGCCGTACTCCTGTAAAGCAGGCGGTCGTCGCCGCGGCTGACGGAGCGATCGCCGCCATGTCTGCGGATAAGCATGTCAACAAACGCAACAGGATTGTCGCGCAGTACAGCTGAAAAAGGGGATGCTTCCATGGTTGCCATTGCAGCGGGGCGTCTTGCAGAGTCGTTGCAACAGTGGCGCGGAGCGCGCGTCTATATCCATCTGGAGGTGAATCCGGGGGCGTACTGGCGCAGCGGCAGCGCCATTCTGTATGACGCGCATGTGAAGGGAGACGGCCCTTATCGCGTGTTTCTGGAACTTGACGGGCGGACGGGTCTGATCCAGATCGATCAGTTGACGCACATGGATTTGTCCGCTGAGTTGATCATTGCGACTGCTTACGATGAACATGAACGGCTCGCCCGCACCATTCTGATCAGTCGCGCGCCATTCTCTCTTTGAGGGGGGAGGAATCGATGGGAACGCTGCTTGCTGTATTTGCGCATCCAGACGATGAAACGTTTATCTGTGGCGGTACGCTGGCCAAGTACGCGGCAGAGGGGCACGATGTTATTCTGGTGTGCGCCACGCTTGGAGAAATGGGTCGCCGTATGGGCGTTCCTCCGGTGGCAACCAGAGAGACGATTGGCGCGTTGCGTCGGCAGGAACTGATCGCAGCCTGTGCGATGTTGGCCGTGTCAGACCTGCGGTTGCTCCATCTGCGTGACAAGAGTCTGGAAATCCAGCCGTTCGACACGCTGGTTGCATCGATTCTGACGCATATGAAAGATGTCCAGCCGGCGGTTGTGGTCACCTTTCATGAACGTTTGGGCGGGCATCCGGATCACTGCACGATTGGGGCCGCCGCCACAGCGGCTTTTCGCGACTATCGCAGGAGTCAGCCTGCGGCGCAGTTGTACTTTGTAGGTTGGCCGGCCATGGCCAGTCGACCGGATGAGTACGGTCTGCGCGCCGGGGAGTTGATTCGCGTCGACGTACGGTCGCAGTTGCCGGCGAAACTGCGCGCATTTCGTGCTCACCGGACGCAGTCGGAGATGAATGCGTGGTTATTTAAAGCGGATAGCGAGGGGCTGCGCCATTTGTCGTCCGATGAGTATTTTATCGTTGGCGATATCGGCGGCGGGCCAGCGCCGACGGGAACCTTGTGGCCATCCTGAAAAAACGCGCTTGCCCAACCGGGATTGTCGGGTGCCTGCTCTGCCGGGATCGTATACTGTTCCGCTGCTCAGACACGGCTGCGCCGAACTCGCCTCGGAACAGTATACGATCCCGGCAGAGCGAGTTATTCAGACTCATTAAGTTGATAAGCGCGTTTCTGGGTGGGGGAAGCGGGGTGGGTTGACGGCTGTGATCCAGATGGTTTCACCGGTGCGGTACGTGTCAAGCGGAGACAGCGAGATCTCTATGGTTTGCTGGGAGTGGGAGGACAAAAGGGCGGTTAGCCGTCTTCTGCCTTCGTTCCATTCATGGCCTGTGGCCATGGCTTCGAAAACGGCGCCGCGATCTGGGAAATAGCCGAGCAGCGCCCGGTCGGGATGAATGGCAATCACGTCGTCTGCAGTCCGGATGAATGTTTTGTAACCAAGCATGGATGCTACGCGCATAGAGTGCGGCCGGTCCATAAGGCGTTCCGGTGAATCTTCCTGAAGTATGCGCCCCTGATCCAAAATGCCGATGCGATCGCTGAGATGCTGCGCTTCGTTCAGTTGATGAGTGACAAGGATCATGGTAAAGCGCAACTGTCTTTGCAAGTTGATCAGCAAGTCCTGCAATTGTCGGCGCGCTGTCCAGTCCAGCGCAGACAGGGCCTCATCGAGCAGCAGCACGGGCGGATGCAGGGCTAGGGCTCTCGCCAGCGCCACACGCTGCTTGAGACCGCCTGACAGCGTGTGGGGTCGCGCATCCAGATACGGCGTCAGTCCAAGGATCTCCGCGAGTTCGTCCGGTCCTGGTCCAGTTTTGCGTACTGTGTTGTGGACATATTTGTTGCCAGAGATTCCGTAGTTGATGTTGTCGCGTATGGTGAGGTGTGGAAATAGTTGCGCATCCTGTTCAACATAGCCAAACGGGCGGGTCCAGGGAGGCGCGTACACAGGCGCGGCGGACAAGGAATCGAGATACACCCGCTCGCCGAGGCGGATGATTCCCGCGGCGCCCTGTGCGAAGCCTGCGAGCGCCGACAGAATGCTCGATTTGCCCGCAGCTGAAGGTCCAAACAGGCAATATACGGTTCCTTCCTCGATGGTCGTATCAAGCGCAACTGTAAACCGTTTTCTTGGCACCTGGAGCGACACCCTCAGATCAGCCACACTGTTCACCGCCTTGTCGTCATGTCAGTCCAAGTGTCCTGCAGCCAGTATTCATCTTACTGCCGTGAACGGGATTCAGGCAAATGGGCCAGATCAGTGACACATGTCAGCCAGCCCTATATGTCATGGCTCGGTGTTATGGATATTGCAGTCAAAGAGGAGGCTATGGCATGCACAGTTGCAAATTGATCGCTCTCGATATGGATGGAACGCTATTGGGATCGGACTATGCGATCTCCGAGTCGAATCAGCGCTGGCTTCTTGCTGCGCGAGAAGAGGGTGTCGAGTTTACGATCGCAACCGGGCGACTGTTCAAAGGACTCGTCCAGCAGTACGCGCGACAGCTCAACATTGGCGCGCCGATTGTGACCATGAATGGCAGCGCGGTGTGGTCTGCGGACGGCGAACTGATCGAGAGTCATTCATTTGCGGCGGACGATGTTCAGTATCTGTATGATCTGGCGTGTGAAACGGAAATTTCATTTTGGGCCCACATGATTGATGAAGTGGTCGATAGAGCAGTATTTCAGCAAATGATGGAGCGCCGAGTGTGGGCCAAATTCGTTTTTCTGGGACAGGATCTGCAGATAATCGACCATATATGGGAACGTTTGGTGCAACGCGGCGGATTTGAAGTGACAAGCACAAGCAGACACAATATCGAAGTGAATCCACCGGGTGTGAGCAAGGCGAGCGGTCTTGCAGTTGTGTGCACGCGCTTGGGCATCTCGCCTGATCAGGTAGCGGCCATAGGCGACAGTCTCAATGATGTGCCGATGTTTCGCTTCGCAGGTCGCGCAATCGCGATGGACAACGC
>JAKADD010000361.1 GCA_021820825.1 Bacillota bacterium | reverse complement strand
GTCGCCAGTCCAGACGCTCCGTCCTGACAAGGTAAGCAAAATGACCCTGCAATGCTTTCCAAAACTGTTCCGTTCCTTCATTCGCGAAGGTCGAGGTGAGAATCACCGGAATGGCCCACTCTTCCGGTTCTGTTGCGGTTTTTGTGCGCTCCGTCCGGATATGCAGCATATCCTGAATATCCTTTGCCATACGCCCTGCCCCAGGTAAATCGCATTTGTTGACGACAAACAGGTCGCCGATCTC
This sequence comes from Bacillota bacterium, assembly GCA_021820825.1. The sequence continues at coordinate 3,007 of JAKADD010000361.1, read as the reverse complement.
CATGATTCCAGCTTTCGCCGTCTGAATATGGTCGCCCCCTGCGGGAGTTAGAATCACGGCAACAGTATCGGCGACAAACATCACATCGAGTTCGGACTGGCCGACGCCGACCGTCTCAACCAGGATTACGTCAAACGCAGCGGCGGTCAGCACTGTAACCGCGTCGCGCACCGGTTTGGCGAGTCCTCCGGCAGCCCCTCTCGTTCCCATGCTCCTGATGAACACGGCGGGATCGGTCGCATGCCGATTCATGCGCACACGATCTCCCAGCACCGCACCGCCTGTGAACGGACTGCTGGGGTCCACCGCAAGGACGGCCACCCGTTTCCCGAGTGAACGCAAATGGAAAATCAACTGGTCGCTCAGCGAACTCTTCCCCGCTCCCGGCGGACCAGTCAACCCGATCACATGAACTGACGCGCCAGCCTGCGCGATATGGCTGCGCAAGCGCGTGAGCAATAGACGGGCGGATTCTCCGCCTTCTTCCACCTGGCTGATCGCCCGCGCCATCGCACGGCGGCGCGCCGCCGCAATCTCCGTGACCAACTCGTCCACTGCGCATCCAAACCCCTTTTGCCGGCGGCCTGCATTCAAACACGAACGTTCCTGCCGCTATTCCTTTAGAACATGGCCGGCGATCACCATCCGTTGAACTTCATTTGTGCCTTCGTAGATCTGCGTTATTTTGGCGTCGCGCATCATTCTCTCCACGGGATAATCGCGCGTAAACCCGTACCCTCCATGAATCTGCACCGCTTCTTCCGCGACTCGCATCGCTGTATCCGAAGCCATCACTTTCGCCATGGCCGAAGCCTTGCCGTACGACATGCCGTGATCCTCCAGCCAGGCCGCCTGATACGTGAGCAGGCGCGCCGCTTCGATCGCCGTCGCCATATCGGCCAGCTTGAACTGAATCGCCTGAAACTCAGTGATCGGCCTGTTAAACTGGGTGCGCCCTTTGGCATATGCGAGCGCGGCGTGCAACGCGCCGTCAGCGATCCCCACCGCCTGCGCCGCAATGCCATTACGGCCGCCGTCAAGCGTCATCATGGCGATTTTAAAGCCTGCGCCCTCTTGCCCCAACACATTTTCGGCAGGTACTTCGCAGTGGTCAAAGATCAGTTCTACAGTCGGAGAGGAACGGATGCCCATCTTCTTCTCTTTCTTTCCAAATGTAAACCCGGACATTCCTTTTTCGACGATAAATGCGGTGACGCCCTTTGACTTCGCCGCGGCATCTGTCGTTGCAAACACGACATAGATATCCGCCTCGCCGCCGTTGGTTGTAAATAGTTTGGTTCCGTTCAGAATATAGTGGTCGCCCTGCTTCACGGCGGTCGTTCGCATACTGGCCGCGTCTGTTCCGGCGCTCGGTTCTGTCAATCCATAGGCGCCGAGTTTTCCCCCCTGCGCGAGCGCCCGCAGGTACTTCTGCTTCTGCTCTTCTGTACCAAACTTATAGATCGGCCATGAAGCCAGCGACACGTGCGCTGACAGCGTGACGCCCGTTGACGCGCAGACACGCGACAGTTCCTCGACGGCAATCACGTAACTCATGAAGTCCAGACCTGCGCCCCCGTACTCCTCGGGCCAGGGGATGCCCGTCAAACCGATCCTGGCCATTTTGGTGAAGATGGAACGGTCAAATACTTCTAACTCGTCACGCTCCGCAGCCGATGGAGCCACTTCGCGTCCGGCGAAATCCCTGACCACTTTGCGCAGTGCCAACTGCTCATCTGTGAGCGTAAAGTTCATCCTATTTCCCCCTCAATCAAGCGCCGTACGCGCCAGCGCCTTGGCAATGACAATCCTCTGAATCTGGTTGGTTCCTTCGTAAATCTGCGTCACTTTCGCATCGCGCATGTATCGTTCCACAGGAAAATCCTTCGTGTATCCATACCCCCCGAACAATTGCACCGCATCAGTCGTCACGCGCATCGCCGTATCGGTCGCGTACAGCTTTGCCATCGACGCCTCCATCGTACAGGGCAGAAGCGCAGCCCGCAAGGCGGCCGCGCGATAAGTCAACCACTTGGCGGCCTCAATTTGCGTCGCCATGTCTGCCAAAATACTTTGAATGGCCTGGAAATCAGCGATTGGCCGACCAAACTGCCTGCGCGTCAGCGTGTACCCCTTTGCGGCGTCAAACGCAGCGCGGGAAATGCCAAGAGCCTGGGCAGCGATGCCAATGCGACCGCCGTCAAGCTGCGACATCGCGATGCGAAAGCCTTCCCCCTCCTCGCCCAACCGATTTTCCACGGGCACAACCGCTTCGTCGAAAATAAGTTCCGCTGTAGACGACCCATTCAGTCCCATCTTGCGCTCCTTTTTCCCAACGAAAAAGCCCGCCGTTGCGCGCGGCACAATAAACGCGGTCATGCCATGCGCCCCCGGTCCGGGATCGGTCACCGCAAACACCGTGTAGATGTCCGCCTCGCCGCCATTTGTGATGAACACTTTGTTGCCGGAAAGCAGATAGTGATCCCCCGCGCGAACCGCGCGCATCTGAATGCTCTGGGCGTCCGATCCCGCGTTTGGTTCCGTAAGCGCAAACGCACCCAGCAATTCGCCCGCCGCGAGTTTCGGAACATACCGTTCCTGTTGGAGCGGCGTTCCAAAATGGAGGATCGGCATGGTTCCCACTGACGTGTGCACCGCCAGGATCACTCCGATGGCCGCGCTTGCGTAAGAAATCTCTTCAATCGCCAGCATGTAGGAGACATAGTCGGCGCCAACGCCGCCGAACTCCTCCGGGATGGGCAACCCCAGCAGTCCCAGTTCACCCATACGCCTGACAATATCGCGCGGAAATTCATCCTTGTCGTCAATGTCTTGCGCCTGTGGAACGATCACCCGCTGCGCGAAGTCGCGGACCAGTTTGCGCATCGCCTCTTGTTCCGCGCTCAGTCTAAGATCCACGGTCAGTCCCCCTTCGGTCGCACAGCGCTCTCTCCAGGGGAGCAGTGATAAAGTCCGCGATGCAGGCGCAGTGCTTCCAGATATAGCG
>JAKADD010000360.1 GCA_021820825.1 Bacillota bacterium | reverse complement strand
ATTATCCACAGGTATGCGACCGGTCTCAGCCAGGAAAACGGAAAAAAATGCGGCGATCAGAAGCAGATGCACCGGAGACCAGCCCAGTGACTGCAGCGTTTGATTGACAACATACGGAAGCGTAGAGTGTGCAACAAAACTGACCGCAAACAACACCAGGATCAGGACAGGCTCCACGGTCATGGAGATGAACCGCGCCCGCGTGTTCCCAACCCCCGCATAGGGGCTTGCCCCGGATATGGAACCTCCCAGCAGAAAATAGGCGCCCAAACCGAGTATAAAACCCGCCGACAGCATATCCCCCGCAAATGCCATGAACAGCGGTTTCGACGTCAGCACCGGAATCAGAAGGGTCACAACCAGGGGAGCGGCAAAATACAGATACGGAGCGAGATGATACAATGGACCCGCATCGTGAGGGATGAGGTTCTCTTTGTTAAACTGCTTTCGCAAGTCGCGATACACCTGCCATATACTCGGCCCCCGCTTACCTTGGACAAACTCCTTCATGCGATCCAGAATCCCCTTGATCAGCGGTGAAACGAGCCAAACAAAGAGAACTTGCAAAACCTGCACCACGATCGTCTGTGTGAGCGACAAGACATTCCCTCTCCTTCAAGATCCAGACATCAGTCGACGGTTTTGCAGGGATATACTTTTATGCCTGATTTTTGCGAAGCAAAATATCATCGCTGCGCAGCAACAACAACCGGGCAGAAAATACGCCTGCGGCGATTTTTCGGGATAGACTCCCATGGCGCTTGCGCGCCACCAACAGCCGGGATGAAAATTCGCCTGCGGCGATTTTTCGGGATTAATCCTCCGCTGCCATTGTAAACGTTTCGGTTGCTTGGCCGCTTCGCTTTCCTGGCGCGGCAGTCGGCGGCAGCGCCAGTACGACGGCACAAAAATCCCCTAGCAAATACACCTGCGAAGGCATACCTGGTAGGGGCTATCATCCCGAAGCGGGCTAACGCGAGCTCCAACGCTTTGCAATTGCTCTTGATAAAAATATGCAATAGATCGAGCCTGATGTCAAGCACTATTCTTCCAAGGCGCTTTTTTCCAGTCGGTTTCGGCGCAGGATCGGCCTTCGTTCAAACATCGTCAGATTGACAGCGCCGCACCAGCGCCGGATCGCCGCAATCTTTACTCGACATGTTTTTTATAGGACCACAGGACGCCGCTCTTCAGAATGCGGGGAATTTTCCCTTCCACATCCACCCCTTTGACTGTGCCAAAACCGGCGCCGCGACCGAGCGCTCCCAGCGTGCCCTTATGCTGAAACTGACGTTGCGCTGGTTTCTCTCCGCGCCACTCTGCGAGCAGGATCTCCGCCGTGCGCCTGCCATGAAATTCTGCCAGTTGCGCAGAGGGAGGATCTGCGGACGCAGCGCAATCCCCCACCACAAAAACGGCAGAGTCATCAGGCACGCGTTGCCATTCATCCACGACAGCGCGTCCGATTGAATCAGTCTTCACACCCAACGACCGCACCAGTGGATTGGCCTGAATCCCCGCTGTCCACACCAATTTGTCGAATTCCAGTTCACCGCCCTCGTACACCAGACAGTCGCTCGCAATTTCTTTGGCATGTAGCCCGTGAATTATCCGGATGTCATGATCGCGAAGCCATTTTTCCACGTATTGGCGCAGCTTCTCGGAGAATCCATTGAGCACAAGATCGTTGCGATCTACCAGCGTGATCTTGAGATCATGCCGCGTTTCGCACAGTTCCGCCGCGAGTTCCACGCCGGTGAGCCCCGCGCCGACAAGAACGACAGATCGATTCGCGTCAAGGGTCAGGATCGAGTGACCGGTAATCTGGGCGCGTTTCAGACTCTGCAGACTGAGGGAGTTCTCTTCCGCTCCAGGTATGCCATGAAATCGGTCGACGCACCCCAGGGCGATGATCAGCGTATCATAAGCGAGTTCGCCCTGTTCACGCAGATTCAACAGTTTGCGTGAACGGTCAATGCCCACCACCTCGTCGTACACGACCGTCAGCTGCGGATGCGCCGGAAATGGTATCGTGACTTCCTTGAGCGAAGACGTTCCCGCGGCAATGCTGTAAAATTCGGTCTTAAGCGGACTCTTCGGCAACCTGTCCACCAGCGTCACTTCGATATGCGGGGGAAGATCGGCAAGCGCAGTGCGCAGAAAATACATGCCTGCATAGCCTCCGCCAATCAGGATAACCCTGTGATTCATCAGCAAATCCTCCGATGCTCCTTACGTGAGTAAGACTCATTTTGGTTCCTGCCACCAGTATAACGCTTCGCCACAACCGCTTCACTTAATATCCTGCATAGTTCGTCGTGCCAATTCCCGGAATCGCCTGCGGTGTTCCGTACCTGTCAGCGATATAACGAATCGCAGCCACCGTGTTATCCACGGGACTCCAGATGTTGCTCATACCCGGCAGCGCATGCGCCGCAAATGTCGAGGGCAGTACCTGGAACAGGCCTTGGGCGGTTTCATTTCCAACCCCCTCATAGGCAATCGCGCGGGGGTTGTCCGTACTTTCCCGGAACGCCAGCCATTCCAAAGGTCGACTCCACGTTCGCGGCTCATGAGCGATCCGAAGCGCCAATCGAATCGCGCGGGCCGCCTCTGCGCTTACCGACAGGTGGGGCGAAATACGATGCGGTGGAGAGTGAAGCGGCAACGCCGTTCGACGCATGTTAGACAGTGGCGCGATGTGCATCGCCACCCACATTGTTTTAACGATCCTGGCATTCGCGAATCGGGATCTTTTGTATCGCCGTGCTCTACGGCCCTTGTGAATTGGAGCGAAATAGCCGGGAACCGACGCAGCTATTGCCAACTGTTTAAACGGAGCGGGCGGCACCCCCGAAAAGCCAATCGGTGTCAGCAATGCCTGAATCGCAAGTGTGACGATCATGAATTTCCTGCTGAAGTAAATCATTTACAGCCTCCCTCATTTCGTGTTGCCAATCGCCCATTCATTGTTCGCGGATCACAACCTGTCTCCGTAATTGAGCAAGAGAAAACATTGTCTCGCGCAATCATCCTTGCTGCGTCCATCATCAACGCCTTGCAGGGAGGTGAGAAACAGCGCCGTTTTCATATAATGACTTGAGCAACGGGAAACGTCGGGTAAGCGGCCTGTACGCTTTGCTTTGTCTGCGTGTTGTCGCAGGGGTGGGGGTCTCCTCCGTACGGAGGTGCGCGGATATCATGTGGCGTTTATTTCTCCGCAAAGGACATCATCAGTGTTCGATCAACCGTTTATTTTTGTGGCCGCGCGATCCCTGGAGTCGCGCAGAAAAGAAAAG
>JAKADD010000359.1 GCA_021820825.1 Bacillota bacterium | reverse complement strand
GATGTGGACATCGCAGAAGGAGAGAGCATGCATCTGCGGGTGCTTCAGACCAGACAGGCCGTGCGCAACGCCAAGATGAAAGTCGGCCAGAAGCGCCGGGATGTGATTGTCAATGTCGCGCCCATCATTGTTGGCGATACGCTGCGCGGAAGCGTGGCCGTCATTCACGACGTGTCGGAGATGCGATCATTGTCAGATGAGCTTGCGCGGGCGCATCAGCGGATCCGCAAGCTGGAGGCGAAATACACATTTGCGGACATCATCGGGAACAGTCTGGCCATGACTGCCGCTGTCGACACGGCGCGGCGCGCGGCGCAAACGAGAGCCACCGTGCTTTTGCGGGGGGAATCGGGGTGCGGCAAGGAACTGTTTGCGCACGCGATTCACAATGCGAGCGAACGGCGCTCCAATCAGTTTGTGCGCGTCAACTGTGCGGCGATCAGCGAGAGCCTTCTGGAAAGCGAGTTGTTTGGCTACGTGGAAGGCGCGTTTAGCGGTGCGCGCAAGGGCGGCAAAAAGGGCTTATTTGAAGAAGCGATGTACGGAACGATCTTCCTTGATGAGATTGCCGAACTGTCTCCCGGCACGCAGGCCAAGCTGTTGCGGGTGCTGCAGGAACGCGAGATTGTGCCAGTCGGGGGCACAGCCGCTTTTGCGGTGGATGTGCGTGTCATCGCAGCCACCCATGTGAATCTGGAACGGGCGATTACGGAAGGGCGATTTCGGGAAGATCTGTATTATCGGCTCAATGTGCTGCCGATCATCATTCCGCCGCTGCGCTACCGCATGGAGGATATCGAGCCGCTTGTGGCGATGATGATCGAGCGCTTCAATCACGACTATGGTCGCAGCGTGCAGTCCGTGACAGGCGATGTGCTTGCGTTGCTGCAGACGTATCAGTGGCCGGGCAATGTTCGGGAACTGGAGAACGTCATCGGTCGCGGCATGGTGAAAATGGCCTATCAGGATGCCGTGATGGAGTCCAGACATATCGATTTGCCCGAACAGCAACAGCGCCTTGAAGCTGTCGCTCTGCCGCTGGAACAGTCTGGTTCGTTTGATCTGGCCACAGCCCTTCGCCAGGCGGAAAGCACGATCATCCGAAACGCCCTGCAGGCGGCGGCAGACAATAAAACACAGGCTGCGCGCCTGCTTGGAATTTCGATTCGCAACCTATACTATAAATTAGAGAAACTAGGTTTGCCATCTTCATGACCGCTTGCGACAGACGGCCATGTCAGAGTTTTGCTTCGCAAAATCTCGCCTGAGTTTTGCGAAGCAAAACCCAAAGCGCTTGCGTTTCACCATTAGCAGATGAAAACTCACTCTGGCGGAATCTTATACTGTTCCGAGGCGAGTTCGGCGCAGTTGTGTCTGAGCAGCGGAACAGTATAAGATTCCGCCAGAGCAGTCACACTTTCTGTATAGACTTCCATGTCGCTTCGCGCCACCAACATCCGGGAAGAAAATATGCCTGCAGCGATTTTCTGTATTTGTGCAATCAGCCGCTATGATTCACGCAAAATGTTGCATGCCATCGCTTGCTCAATTACGCAATATATTGCATGATATAGAATGGCAATCTGCGCGGACAAGCAGTTCTGAACCGAATGCAGCGGCGTGGCAGGGAACTTGCTTTGTTATTTTGCGGATAGACTTTCATGCCTGAGTTTTGCGAAGCAAAATCTCAACGCTTGCGCGCCACCTACAACCGGGAAGAAAATTCGCCTGCGGCGATTTTTCGGGATGGAGACCGCTGTACAGACTAGACTTGGGAGGCGTCAGATTTGCAACTCTTTGATACACTGGTCAAGTACGATTACGAACAGGTTGTCTTCTGCCAGGATCAAACATCGGGACTCAAGGCGATCATCGCAATCCACGATACGACGCTGGGCCCCGCGCTCGGCGGGTGCCGCATGTGGACCTACGCGTCCGAGGAGGCTGCGATTACGGATGCGTTGCGGCTGTCGCGCGGGATGACCTACAAGGCGGCGGCGGCTGGACTCAACCTGGGCGGAGGCAAGACGGTTGTGATTGGCAATCCCAAAACAGACAAGAGTGAAGCGCTCTTTCGTGCTCTGGGACGTTATATCGAAGGTCTGCACGGTCGCTACATCACCGCTGAGGATGTCGGCACCTCCGTGTCCGACATGGATCTGATCCACCAGGAAACACGGTATGTGACGGGTGTTTCTCAGGCGTACGGCAGTTCTGGGGACCCCAGCCCGGTGACCGCGCTCGGTGTTTTTCGTGGGCTTCAGGCATCGGTCAGGGAAGTCTTCGGCAGTGATGATCTCGGAGGCAAAACAGTGGCTGTGCAGGGGCTTGGGCATGTGGGGTATGATCTCTGTCGCCAACTCCATGAAGTCGGCGCCAAACTGATTGTCACCGATATATCGGACACCATGGTCAAACGCGCGGTTGAAGAATTTGGCGCCACGGCGGTCGCGCCTCAGGACATCGTCGCGTCAGAGTGCGACGTGTTTGCTCCCTGCGCGCTCGGAGCGGTCATATCGGATGATACGATTCCGCTTCTGCGCTGTAAGGTGGTCGCCGGATCCGCCAACAATCAGCTGGCGGAGGAACGCCATGGCGACCTGTTGCATGAGATGGGGATTCTTTACGCGCCAGATTACGTGATCAATTCCGGCGGTCTCATCAATGTGGCGGATGAACTGGAGGGGTACAACGCGGATCGGGCCCAGAAGAAAGTGGAAGGCATTTACGACATTATGCGCAAGATCTTCGCCATGTCACGGGAGTTCCACATTCCCACGTATCAGGCGGCGGATCGCATGGCCGAATCCAGAATTGCGGCGATCAAGCAGGTGCGCAGCACGTTTTTGCCGGTGTCTCGGTCACTGCTTCATCGCGAATAGGCGCAGCGCCTGAAATGAATTGGGGCATCCGCAGTAAGCTTGGGGCGACTGAAGTTTGTGGAAGTATGTTGCAGTATTTACACTTTTGCTGAAGACTACGAAAAGAGGATGAGGAGTTTGGCCGAAGCGTTTGACGTCGTGATCCTGGGCGGTGGAACGGGCGGATACGTGGCAGCGATTCGCGGGGCGCAGCTTGGTTTGAAAGTGGCTGTTGTGGAGCGGGGAAAGCTTGGCGGCACCTGTCTGCATCAGGGATGCATCCCCTCCAAGGCGCTTTTGCGCTCTGCGGAAGTGTTTGCGACGATGAAAGAGGGCGCCGCGTTTGGCGTGCTGGCCGAGGGTCTTTCATTTGACCTGGGTCGCGCAATGGAGCGCAAGGGCAAGATCGTCGACCAGTTGCACAAGGGCGTCCAGTACCTGATGGGCAAGCACAATATCGC
>JAKADD010000358.1 GCA_021820825.1 Bacillota bacterium | reverse complement strand
GTTGCTGCTGGCCGCCGTCTGGCTGTCCGGGTTGCCGGCGGGCAGGGCGTGGCGTGTCATGCGCCGGGATGCGCACAGGCACCCGAGCCCCAACGGGGGGATCCCGGAGTCACTAGCGGCGGGTGCTCTGGGGGTGCAACTGGGCGGCGTCAACGTGTACGGCGGCGTGCCGCAGAGGCGCGCTCTGCTGGGAGATCCGTTGCGCGGTCTCGAACCCGGAGACATTCGCAGCGCCGTCCGCATTCTGGAGTGGCTGGGATGGCTTTGTCTGGCGCTCGTCGCCGGCGGCGGTCTGCTGGGGAACATGTGATAATCCAAATTTCGGCAGGTGAATGCAGGGCGGACTTTATCACATGTTCCCGAGTCGCGCGTCTTTGCACAGTTGCTGTCCGGGAAGGAGCCAAACGATTGGGAAGGTCTTTATATAGGCAGACGATCCTGGCCATTCAGTTCGCCACGGTGTTTCCCACACCGCAACTGGGCGACGTCACAGAGGATGAAATGCGGCGCAGCATGGCCTGGCTGCCAGTGCTGGGGGCGCTGCTCGGCGCTTTGCTGTGGTTGCTTAACCTCGGTCTGAGAAAGGTGCTTGCGCCTTTGCCGGCCGCAGTCGTCGCGATCGCCTTTTACACGCTGTGCACGGGGGCGCTGCACCTGGACGGGCTGCTGGACACGGCGGACGCGGTGGGAAGCCGCGCAAAAGGTGAGCGGGCGCTTGCGATCATGAAGGACAGTCGCGTGGGCGCAATGGGAGTGGTGGCGGGATGTCTGGTCCTGCTCGGAAAGGTTGCCGCCCTGTCTGCGCTGCTTCCGCAGTCGCCGGAACCGTTCATCGTGCTGCCAGCCCTGTCGCGCATGGCGATGTTATGGGCCATGGGGTGGGCGCCAGCCGCGCGATCGGAGGGACTCGCCAGTCTGTTCGCCAGGCGGTTGCCTGTGTCGGTCATCTGGACAGGAACGCTGTCTGTGTGCGGTCTCTCTTTTTGGCTGTTATCCTGGCAGGAGGCTCTGATCGTGGTCCTGGGTGTCTTTGCATTCTCCTGGGGAATGACCCGCTGGCTGCAGCGGCGTTTCGGCGGGCTGACGGGAGATTCGTACGGCGCAATCAACGAGTTGATTGAATGGTTGGGCTGGACGGCTTTGTCCGTTCATGGCTGGTAACGAGGATGGGGTGAGCGCATTTGGAACATGGAGGGCGAATCGACGATTATGCAGCGCAAACGGGCAAAGAGGCGGAGGATCTTCTCGACTGCAGCGCCAATATCAACCCATTGGGGCCGCCCGCCAGTGTCCTGGAGACTTTGCAACGGTCCCTGTCCGGAATCCGCCATTATCCCGATACACGACATCGACAGGTCAAGGCGGTGTTGGCGCAACGGTTTCAGATTGCGCCCGAAAGTATCCTGTGCGGAAATGGCGCTACGGAATGCATGGAATTGCTCGTTCGCTGGCTGCGGCCCAGTCGCTGTGTCATCCTGGATCCGGCTTTCGGAGAGTACGAGGCGATCGCCCGTCGCTGCGAGCGGCCCATCCTGCGGCTGTCGCTGTTTGCCGGCGTACGGTTTACGTTGCCGCTCGCAGCGCTGAGTCAGGCGCTCTGTTCCGGCGATCTGCTGTTTCTCAATCACCCTCACAATCCGTCAGGCTCTTCCTGGCCCGTCGCCGAGTGGTTGCCCTTCGTACAGGCGTGGGCGCAGGCTGGCGTACACGTGATCGTCGATGAGTCGTTTATCGATTTTCTTCCCGAGGCGGATGCGCAGAGCGTCCTCCGCTATGCGGCGCATACCCCGCATCTGTACGTCGTCAGATCGGCCACCAAGATGTACGCCATACCGGGATTGCGGTTTGGATTTGCAGTCGGTGCGCCGCAAGTTCTCGTTGCGCTGGAAGAACAGCGCGATCCCTGGAGCGTCAATCAGCTGGCGCAGGCTGCCGCGTCCGTCGCCTACCTGGATGGACCGTACGCCGCTCTCACGGCGGACTGGCTGCGGCGCGCGCAGGCCTGGCTAAAGGAAACATGGGCCGCTCATCCGACATGGACGGTCTTTCCAACGGCAATCAATTTTTTCCTGGTCCGGTTTGCTTCCCCTGAACAGTCCCTGCTGATCCAGAACAGACTCCGCCTGGAAGAAGGGATTTTTGTGCGCTCCTGCGGGAACTTCGCCGGGCTTTCGGACGCCTATGCGCGCATCGCCCTGCGGACAGACGCCGACAATGAACGGGTTTGGTCAGCGGCGATACGCAGCGCGCGTGCGCGCGATCTCTGCCGCGAGTGACTCCGGCAGATGGTCCGTGTCACCGCGCTTTCGCACTGCGGCACTGCCGTCGCCGCGCATCTGCGCGTGCGTGATGGACGCGTGGGGCGGTTGCCATTCCCGGAACCTGGCCAGCGGTTGGCCGTGCAGACGGGCAAGCCACAGTCCGAGCACGCCGCCGTGTGTCACGATACAAAGAGGGCCTTTTGCGGCGGCGACGAGCGTCTGCAGAGCGCCCTGAAATCGCTCCAGGGCGTCCACGCGCCGTTCCCCTTCCGGCAGCGAAAACTCGTCCGGCGCAGCGATTGCAAGCGCTTGCTCCATGAGTTCACGGTGCTGTTCGTAGGCTGCAAATGACGACACGCCATCCAGAATCCCGAGATCGAGTTCACGCAGGTCTGGTACATCAAGCACGGGAACGGCAGTCTGCCGCGCCCTGGCAATCGCGACTGCGGTGTCGTGGGCGCGCTGCAAGGGACTGGTGTAAACGGCGTCAAACTCGATTGTCCGCAGCACAGCGGCAACGGCGGCCGCCTGTGTCTGACCCAGGGGATGCAGGGCAGGGTTCGAGCGTCCGATCAGAGTGTAACGGAGATTTTCTTCTGTCAGGGCGTGGCGAATGAAATATACGTCTATATCTATATCCTGCATCCTGGCGCATCGCTCTCCTTAAACGTCACCACCTATAGTAACGTCCGCGTAACCAATATACAAACAGGAAAATTTGTGCTGAATGGCACCGTGCTCATGCCCGTACGAAGCGGCCGCATTTTTCATACCGTAGAAAGCATCAGGGGAATGAAGGGTGCTGAAAATATGAGTTCCGTGATTGACATTGTGGTGGTGAGCTACAACACCAGAGACATTCTTCTGGCCTGTCTGAACAGTCTGCGCATTTATACGCCCGAGGATCATCGCATTATCGTTGTGGACAATGGCAGCCAGGACGCCACGGTGCAGGCGGTGCGCACGCTTGCGTGGGAGAATCTCAGCATCATTGCCAACAATGATAATTATGGGTACGCCAAAGCATGCAATCAGGGCATCGCGGCTGGCGACAGTCCATTCA
>JAKADD010000357.1 GCA_021820825.1 Bacillota bacterium | reverse complement strand
GAACGCATGATGGAACAGCAGGTTCTGAAAGACGCGCTGGTGCTTCCCGCATTGTCGCAGCTGCAGTTGTTGCTGGGGGCTCTGGCCACTTCCAGGGCTGGATTGGCTGACGAAGTCCGCAGTCGCCTGTTGGCCGCCATGATGATGATCTATCATGGCCTGTGTCTGCATGAAACCATTGAGGAGGGCGCCGTTCCCGTACTGGAGCGGCGGCAGTTGACAATTCTTGGCGGCGATTATCTGAGCAGCCTGTTTTACAAGGTATTGGCTGAAGTCGGCCATGTGAGTGCCATCAGCCTGTTTGCCAAGGCCATTGCAGCGATCAATGAAGCGAAGATGTCACGCCACTTGGCGCGCCAGAGCAACCTGCACACCGATCTGGAATATCTGCGTCATGGTGAAACAATTCACGGGGCGTTGCTGCATACTCTATGCGAAATCTTTCTCCCCGAAGAGCGGGTAGTGTTGTTTATTGACCTCGCCGTTGCGGCGGCTGTATGGGATGAAGAGATGGCAATCGCAAGCCGTCTGGGTCAACAGACGAGATTCGGCGTGCCAGAACGGGTGCAGGGCGGTTTTCATGAAGCGTTGTCGCGGCTGCGGGAAGCGAGTTCAGAACTGTTTGGCGCAGACGCTTGGACACAGATCCAACTGCTTTTTACTTATGCAGAGACTTCCGTTGCCAGTACAAAAGCGGTGGAAGGAGGCTGATTCGATTGGCTCAGAGTAATGCCCGAGTTCATACCGATTTCGTTCACGATGTATTTTCGCATATTGCCGGACGGTACGATATCATGAACTCTGTCTTGAGTTTCAATCAGCACAAATTCTGGCGAAAATTCGCGCTGAAAAAGATGCAGGTGAAACACGGCGCCCACTGTCTTGATGTGGCCACAGGCACAGGGGACTGGGCGATCGCCCTGGCAAAGGCGGCAGGTCCAAAAGGTCAGGTGATCGGGCTGGATTTCTGCCAGGAGATGCTTGATGTGGCTGAGCCAAAGTTGGTCAGAGAGCATGTCGACGGTCGTGTGGAATTGATTCGCGGCAATGCGATGGCGCTCCCTTACGCGGACAATTCGTTCGATTATGCAACCATCGGATTTGGCCTGCGCAACGTTCCCGATGTTCCGCAAGTTCTTCAGGAAATGAGACGCGTCGTAAAACCGGGCGGTCTTGTCGTATCGCTGGAACTGTCCAAGCCCACCGCGCCCGCGTTTCGGGCTCTGTACTATTTTTACTTTAACCGCATTCTGCCGCTCATAGGGCGACTGGCCGTGGGCAAGGCGGAACCGTATCGCTGGTTGCCCGAGTCTCTGATCGACTTTCCGGATCGGATCACTCTGGCCGCGCTGTTTGCGGATGCGGGGTTGGAACAAGTGGATCACTACGCTTTAACAGGCGGTATTTGCGCGCTTCACATGGGGCGCAAAGCCTGACTGACCCGATTTTGCCGCGGGCAGGGAGTAAAGGGTGAAGAAGACAACGTGATCGTGGCGGAATTGTATGCGAACCTGGAAGCTGATCTCGCCTTTGTGGAAGACCAATTGCGAGTTCAGCTACGCTCCAGGGAACAGGTTTTGGAAGATGCGGCTGTGCATCTTCTCAATGCGGGAGGGAAAAGACTCCGGCCTGTATTTGTGTTGCTTGCAGGAACATTTGGGCAGTATGACCGCAACCGTCTGGCTCACGTTGCGGTTGGACTGGAACTCATTCACATGGCAACGCTGGTGCACGACGACGTGATCGACAATGCGGATACGAGGCGAGGCATGCCCACGGTAAAGGCCCGCTTTGGGAATCGTGTTGCGATGTACACCGGAGATTTTATCTTTGCGCGAGCACTGTCCACACTGTCCAATATCGACGATGTGCGCATTCACAAGACACTGGCAACGGCTATTGAACGAATGTGTCTGGGTGAGATCGAACAGATTCGGGACCTGTTTTCGCTGGAACAGACCATGCGTACGTACCTGTTGCGCATCAGGCGCAAGACCGCCCTGCTTATCGAAATGTCGTGCGCATTGGGTGCGCTTGCAGCCGGGGCGCCTGCGCACATTGTCTCTGCGGTGCGTCGCTATGGCTACTATACCGGGATGGCGTTTCAGATCACCGACGATGTGCTGGATTTCACTTCGACGGAGGAAAGACTGGGCAAACCGGTGGGCAGCGATCTGCGCCAGGGCAACCTGACTGCGCCGGTTTTGCTTGCTTTGCGCAACGAAGAGACAAGCCGCAGTCTGCGCGAGCTGATCGCAGGACATGGACGCTTTGGCGACATGCGGCAGGCTGTTGAACTGGTCAAAAACAGCGGCGGGGTAAAAGGCGCGATGGATCTGGCAGACCGCTATCTGATCAAGGCGCATGAAGGGCTGGCGTGTCTGCCGCCGACGCCGACCCGCACGTCGCTCGCGGCGCTGGCGACGTTTGTGGGCAAACGCGACCACTAGTCGACAATCAATCAAAAGGTGGAGTACATATGGAACGCACATTTATTATGATTAAGCCTGATGGCGTGCAGCGCGGACTGATCGGTGAGATCGTTGGTCGCTTTGAACAAAAAGGATTGCAACTGGTGGCTGCCAAGATGCTGCAGGTAAGTATGGAAGTGGCCCAGGAGCATTATGCGGAGCACAAGGAGCGCTCTTTCTTTGCTGAATTGGTGGGTTTTATCACATCCTCGCCTGTGTTCGCCATGATCTGGGAAGGCCCGTCGGCTATTCCGATTGCGCGCGCCATGATGGGCAAAACTAACCCTGTTGAATCTGCTCCTGGCACCATTCGCGGGGACTATGGGGTGAGCGTGGGAATGAACATCATCCATGGCAGCGACTCTTCAGAAAGCGCAGCCAGGGAAATCGGACTGTGGTTTGCCGATTCTGAAATTGCATCGTATGACCACACGATCGCAAAATGGATTTAGGTTCAACGATCGGTGATGGTAGCCTTGGCCTTTGATTTTGAATGGTTCATGGATCAGGTCCGCACAGCGACAGGTCTCGATCTCACCCAGTATAAACGCGCCCAGATGGAACGCAGACTGGCCGCTTTGTGCGCAAAGAGAGGCTTTCATTCTTATGGAACCTATATGCAGGCCGTGCTTGAACGTCCGGAACTGATGGCGGAATTGCTTGACAGAACAACCATCAATGTATCGGAGTTTTATCGCAATCCCGCCCGTTGGGAGACGCTCAGGACGGACATCCTGCCCCGACTGATCCAGAATGGACAGTTGCATGCATGGAGTGCGGCTTGCAGCACGGGCCAGGAACCGTACACACTGCTTTTGCTGCTCGCTGAGATCATGCCTCTTGAAGGGGTGCAGG
>JAKADD010000356.1 GCA_021820825.1 Bacillota bacterium | reverse complement strand
AGGAGCGGTTCCGCACCCGACCAAGACTTGTTCGCCTCGGTGACTTGGAGTAGGTTCTCTTTCACATGCTTGGCCAGATACGCACTGAATAGATCCCGTTGCGCCTCCACACCGCATTCGCAGTGGTGCACGCGCTCGGAGAGCCGCTTCTTGTGCTTTTGTCCGCACAGGCAGACTTGAGACAATGCCGTTGTCCGCGCAGCAAATTCATCGACGTACCCGCCAGCACTCTCAGCCTTGCGGGTGAGGATCGATAAGAACGTACGCGGCGCACGAACGGAAATGGATTTTCCGTAGAGTTTTTGAAAGGCGCGATAGCTTAATTTCTCAGTGTGGATATGGATTCCGATCGCGATGATTCGATTGGCCATTTGCCCGTGAAGAGTCTTTCGATGCGCCGCTTCACGCCGGAACAGTTCCGCCAGGATTGTCTGTGTTTCCTGCTCTCGATGACTCTTGTTCTTTGGACGCTTGCCCTTGATCGAACGACCTTGTTCATCATAGCAATCCGGGTTATTCGCTCGCCGCTGCCGATCAAGTTTGCGTTGCAGACGCCGAATCCGCTTGTGATCGCGCGCCACAGGCTCACAAAATGATTCCAAGAACGCTTGTGTTTCTCCGACCACCGCGATGGTGGACGGCCCTATGTCCGACCCGACCGTCTCTGTGCCGATGGGATGTTCCGGTTTCTGATAGGGGAGCCCTTCGCAGACCAGTTGTGCGTAGTACCGAGTTCGCCCATGTAAGTCTTTGCGGACCAGACGAACATACTTGACCCGCGAAGACAGTCCATGCTGGATCACCGGGTCTTTGCACGCCGCCTTCACCATGGGCAGGTCGAGTCCGTTCCAAAGCACTCGGTCTTCCCTCCAGCGGATACAGGCGTCGTTACTCTTGCCTTCCAGACTACGCAGCCCGCGTCGGCCTTTGAAGCGCACGTCCTTGGCCTCTCCATAGGACACTTTCCGAGCGGCGGCAAAAGCACGATCGGCCAGCTTTTGCGCTACATGGGAATCCACATGCTCCCCCAACCACGTTTGACGCATCGCATTCGCGGCGGCTTCCAGGGAATACGCAGAGAATCCGTGAGCGCCTCGAGCGGCGGCAAAATGGGCGCGACGTTCGACAGCATCCTTCGTCTGCTTGGCCTTGGTGTACCAGATCGATTGCCGAAACAGAGCCAGACGCCGCTTGGCTTCGCCCAAAAGTGCGTTGTAGAGTTGTCTCCCCGCTTCAAAACGGGACTCCAGTTTCTTCTCCTGCCGTCTCGTAACCCGGAGGGGGATCTCGCAGACAAAAGAAGAGGTGCGTTCTTTCTTGCTCGACGTGTTTTTGATTTTCGATGTACTGTTTAATAACCGCAAGGGGCGCACCTCCTCCTGTGGAGACAAAGTACGAATTCGTCCAGAGGGTGGGCAATCGGCTGCGAAGAAACGGGAACTCCCGGCGCAAATGATGATGATGAATGCCAAACTGCGGATCGACCTCCACCAAGAGATGAACGTGATCCGGCATGACTTCCAGTTCAAGGATGTCTGCCCGGTGCTCCGCCGCCACTTCGCGGATCAATTCTTTGCGCCTTTCAGCGGTGCCATTCAGCAAGACTTTACGCCGCTATTTTGGACACTAGACGACATGATATTTGCACGAGTAGAGGACGTTTCGATTCGATTTGTAGTTCATAGATACAGTATACCATACATCTACTGTATACTGAATGAAAAGCACAGGGAGACCGAAATAAGGGCCAAGAGCAAAAGCAAGGACAAAGGCACCGCCTTGACCCCATGGCTAAAGCCAGGGGCTTGCGGCAGGGTTTTGGTCATGGAACGACGGATGCATGGCATGTCGGCTACGCTGAAGACGGCTCGCTGTCGAAGCCCGTGAGTCTTTGGCAGCAGTCCGTTCATGTGCCGGGTATCTATGATTTGGAACTCGATACCTCGATCCTCAGCCCCGAAGAGTGCGTTGGCATGATCCTCAAGCGACTGGAAGATGGTCCACCACCGACAGCTTTCCAGCGTATTGCGGGCATGATAACTGAATAGGAACATGTTGTGGATGATTGCGTTTTTGAACAAACGGGTGCAAGAACACAATAAGAATTGTGGCAGTCAAACAAAGGAGTTACGAGTGTGGCAGGATATATTATGGAATTACGCAAAGCAATCGGGTCTAAGCCAATCATTCTTGCTGGTGCTGGAGCAATACTTGTGGACTCAATGGGACGAATCCTGCTGCAACACAGAACTGACAATCACTCTTGGGGCATACCAGGCGGTTCAATGGAACTTGGTGAAAGCTACGAAGAGACTGCAAGAAGAGAAGTATTTGAAGAAACGGGTCTGGTCGTCGGTGAACTCAACCTTTTCTACTTGAATTCAGGTCAACACACCTTTTATCAGTATCCAAATGGTGATGAGGTTTATATGGCTTGTACGATTTTCACGACAACGGACTTCTCTGGCGACATTAAAATGCAGGAGGATGAAACCGCAGACTTGAGGTGGTTTCATCTTCATGAAATCCCCGATAACATCAATCCCAATGACCGCCGTTCCATAAACAAGTTTGTCGTTACACGTTCTGGTTCTTGAACTTACGGGTGCGAGTGCGCTATAAGAGCCTGTTCAAAAAGGGGGCAAGGAAGCGAGCCAAGAATGCGCACTGAGCGTACGTTTTGTGTACGTGAGGGAGCATTCTTAAGGCTGACGATGCAATGCGCCGGGGAGTTCTGACCCCTTTTTGAACAACCGCTATAAGATGCTCTCGCTGACATTACGAAACCAACTCCGTTTCAGAGTCTTCCAGAAATGTGCATGTCCTTACGATGATCCGTCCTCAAATGTGGTGGTTGTTCCACCGACGCTCACCCAGAACACTGTGGTGATAAACGGAGGCAGGCCATCGGCAGGCGGGCTCGTCCAGTTCCACTCCAGCCGCTCATGCGGGCCACGCGAGCCTACCCGCTGCTGTTGATCGCTTCGCATACTGCGCGCAGCTTCGCCTCCTTGACCTGAAGGATGCGGTCGATGTGACTGACGTAAGCCAGCGGTTCGCTGGGATTCTGGTGACGTGTGACAACGCCGCCTCCCGGCGTCACCCACTTGCTGGCCGCGCCCCCGCCAAGAGCGACGATCGTCTGGGCCTCCTCGATGATGCAGATGTTGTAGACGCCCTCTTTCCCGGGCAGCGCATACCCCACATTTTCCAGATTGGCGAGGATGTCCTTTTGCCTGTACAGATAATACGGGCGCAGTCCTGCTCCCCGCAGCGCGCTGTCCGCCGCCGTCATCATACGGCGCACGGTTTCGTCGTCCGGCACGGGAAACGCTTCG
>JAKADD010000355.1 GCA_021820825.1 Bacillota bacterium | reverse complement strand
TGTTTCGTGGCCTTTTCCGGCGATCAGCACGACATCGTCTGCGCGCGCCTGCGCCAGGGCCGCGCGAATTCCCTCCGCGCGCAACGTCTCGCGCGTATACGCCTGCCTGGACGCGTCCGCGACGCCAGCCTCCATATCATCGAGGATCCTGTCCGGATCTTCCGTGCGCGGATTGTCCGAAGTGAGCACGGTAAAGTCGCTGTACTTGAGCGCGATCCGCGCCATGAGCGGACGTTTCTTGCGGTCTCTGTCACCGCCGCAGCCGACCACCGTCAGCACGCGACCCGTGCAGAACTCGCGAATGGTTGTAAGCGCATTTTCCAGACTGTCAGGCGTATGCGAGTAGTCGACCAGGATCGTGTAGGGCTGTCCGGCGAGCACGCGTTCAAACCGCCCCGGCACGCCAACGACGCTTTCCAGGGCAGTCTTGATCACAGACAGCGGCACTCCGAGCGTCAGCGTCGAAGCGGCGGCGCAAAGTGCGTTGTAGACGCTGAAGCGACCCGTCATCTGGAGACGGACGGACGCGTCGCCCGCAAAGGTGAGCAATTGAAACGCCGCCCCGTCCGCTGTGATATTCACGTCTGAGGCGCGGACATCCGCCGACTGCGTGAGCCCGTAAGTAACGACCTGTTGCACCGTGTCGCCCATGTACACAGTGCTCCACGGATCGTCCGCATTGAGTACGGCGACTGGCAGAGAGCCGTCCGCGGCTGGCAGAAAGTCATTGCCAAGACGCGAAAACAGTCTGCCTTTAGCCTGCCCATACGCTTCCATGCTGCCGTGAAAGTCGAGGTGATCCTGAGTCAGGTTGGTGAAGGCCGCGACACGATAGGGAATGCCCGCCACCCGCGCCATACTCAGGGCGTGCGACGAAACCTCCATCACGACGTACTCCGTATCCAGTTCACGCATTTCGCGAAGCACGCGCGCCAGTTCCACCGCTTCCGGCGTCGTCATCTGGGAACCGCGCAACTCGCCTCGACTCGTCCGCTGTTCAATCGTGCCGATCAGACCCGTCGCCTTGCCATACGCCTGCAGAATCTGCTCGATGAGCAGCGCCGTCGTTGTTTTTCCATTGGTTCCCGTAACGCCAATCATCGTCATCGCGCGCGCGGGAAATCCGGCAAGCGCGTGCGCGACATAAGGCGCCACGCGTCTGACAGACGGCACAACAACCTGAGTGCACGGCGCATCGCACAGTTCTTCCACCAGAACAGCAACCGCGCCGGCGGCGACGGCGGCCTGCACAAACGCATGGCCATCCACATGTGCGCCCCGCACCGCAACGAACAGTGAACCAGCAGCCACTCTTCGCGAGTCATCGCTGATCGCCGCGATCTCGATATCCGGCGAACCATGCACAGTCTTCAGAACGATGGGCTCTATAATATCTCGCAATAACATGCAGCGTGTCCGTCCTTCCTGATCTTCTTAACACTTCCAGCGAGAGCAGGCAAATTTTCTGTAGCTCTACTCTAGGTGAATGGATTCAGAGTGTCAACCGAATGAACCGGGTTCGGGACCCAGGTACAAGCGAACCACGCCGCCCTGTTCGATCTTCGCGCCAGCCGCCGGCGCCTGCGCCAGGACATAGGAACCATTGCCCACCACGGCCAGCCGTAAAATGGCCCCGCTCTGAATCACCGCCCGCGCGGCGTCCTTGTACGACCGCCCAGCGAGACTCGGCACCGTGGTCATAACAGGGTCGATGCCATAGCGATACTTTTTCGCGATTCCCTGGACTGACGGTTTGACCCCCAGGTATTGCAGACTGTCCGCCAGTACATTGCCTACTACCGGAGCTGCGATCACGCCGCCAAACACGGGAGTTCCTTTCGGTTTCGGGTAGTCGATCGCGACATAGGCAACCAGTTTCGGGTCATTCGCGGGCGCCATGCCAATAAAAGACACGATATAGTGCGTACTGGAGTAATGTCCGTTTACAACCACCTGGGCGGTTCCGGTCTTGCCGGCAATGCGATACCCTTGGCGAAAAGCATAGCCGCCCGTACCCTGCGCGACAACGCTCTCCAGGGCGCCGCGCACCTGCGCCGCCACCTGCAAAGAGATGACACGGTGAACCGCCGCCGGAACAAATGACTGGACAATCTGATTGGTCACAGGATTGACGAACGCCTTCACGATCTGCGGTTTCATCAAGACGCCGCCATTCGCGATCGCGCCCATGGCCATCACCTGCTGAATCGGAGTGACGGATACGCCTTGCCCAAATGAAGTGGTCGCCAGTTCCAGAGGACCGACGCGCTGCGGGCTAAAGAGGATGCCCTTCGACTCGCCAGGCAGTGTGATGCCCGTTTTGGCGCCAAACCCAAAAGCGCGAATGTAGTGAAACAGTTTCGTTTTGCCGAGATTCATTCCGAGTTGGACAAATCCTGGATTGCAGGAGTTTTCCACAACATTGAGATACGACTGCGAGCCATGCCCTCCCGCTTTCCAGCAGCGGATCTTGTGACCTGCCACTTCATAGTAGCCGGGATCGTAAAAACGGTCTGCGAGACTGACCGTGTGTTCCTGCATAGACGCCGCCAGTGTGACGATTTTGAACGTTGACCCCGGTTCAAACGTCTGCCAGATGGCGAGATTTCGGTTATACGTCTCCTGTGGCGTCTGTTTCCAGTTGGCCGGATTGAACGTTGGATAATTGGCCATCGCCAGAATCTGCCCGGTCTGCGGATCGGCGACGATCATCGTTACTTGAGCGGGATTGTATTTGGCGACCACATTTTGAATTTCCCGATCGGCAAACTGCTGAATCTGCCGATCGATGGTCAATTCGATGTTCAGTCCGGGAGTGGGCGCGATATATTCGTCATTCGTTCCAGGAATCTCTTCACCCCGCGCGTTGGAGACAAATTGCAGCGCCCCGCGCTTGCCCTTGAGTTCTTTGTTAAAGGCGAGTTCAAGACCGCTCAGACCCTGCCCCTCGCCGCCTGTGACCCCCAACACCTGCGCCGCCATGTCACCGTAAGGATACGAACGCCTGCCCTCTTCGGTCAAATAAATGCCGGGCAGCCTCAGCGCCCTGATCGCCCGCGTCTTGGCCTCATCCAACCGCCGTCCGCGCGGTCTGATGTAGACCATGAGAGTCCGTTTGCTGATCAGCTTCAGAATCCCTTCGCGACTGCCGCCGATGACTTTGGAAAGGAGTTCCGCTGTGCGCGTCTTATCCTTGATCTGGCGCGGCACCGCGATGATTGTCGCGGCGCTGGCCGTGTAGACCAGCGCCGCGCCGTGGGAATCGAGGATGGCGCCGCGGACAGCCGGCAAAGGAATGTCGCGGCGGATGAGGTCGCCCGCCTTGGCCATATAGTTCCCCG
>JAKADD010000354.1 GCA_021820825.1 Bacillota bacterium | reverse complement strand
AGAAGGCAACCGCACATATTATCTGTAACCGCCATCATCCCTGATCTAATATGAGAAAAAAATTTTTTACACATTTCTGCGTCAAATAGCGCAATGTTCATGGTGATGCTCCCAGATTCGTTCACGGCGCGCCGCTGATACGCCGCCGCTCCCCTAGTCGTACAGCTCAAAATCCTGGATGCGCCGGGCAAACTGCGACTGCGCTGCGCTCTCGCCGTCCAGATAGTGCGCCGCCGCGCCGGCCATGATGTCCGCGCGCAACCGATCGTCGCCAGCCAACAGATCGAAAAATGGATGGGCTCCCGACTCTGCAGAGAGAAACTGAAAATCGTCCGCATACATGGATGCGACCTCCTGAAGCAGGAGAATGCCCGTCTTAAGGGCATGAATCTCACGCGCAGCGGTGACGTGCAACTGGACGCCCTCGCACAACTCCTTGCTGTAGGCGGCGTAGTGTGGTGCAAAGTACACTGGCCGCGCCGCCACTCCCGGCAGCGCAAGGGCGTTGAACCGGGTTGCCAGCGCGTGCCCGTCAATCCAGGGAGCGCCGATCATTTCAAAGGGCCGGGCGGTGCCGCGGGCCACGCTCACATTGGTTCCCTCAAACAGGCAGGCGCCGGGGTAGAGCAGCGTCATGTCCGGAGTCGCTGCATTGGGTGACGGGGACACAAAGGGCAAGCCAGTGTCGCGAAACAGCATGGACCGGTTCCAGCCCTCCATGGGCACAACCGTCAGATCACCCGGATTGGCAAGCCCTGAATGATAGAAACGCGCGAGTTCACCCATGCTGAGTCCATGTCGGTTCGCAATCGCATACATTCCGACGAAGGAAGTGAATCCCTGCTGGATCGTATAGCCCTCGCGGCTCCCGCCGATTGGATTTGGGCGATCCAGGACCACGCAGGGCAGCCCCGCTTCCGCGCACGCTTCCAGACACAGCGCGACCGTGTTCATATTTGTATAATAGCGGCAGCCAATATCCTGCAGATCGATGATCAGCACATCGAGTCCAGACAACATGGCCGGTGTTGGCTTGCGGGCGTCGCCATACAGACTGTACGCCGGCAACCCTGAATGCCGGTCCGTGGCAAAGGCAACCTGTTCGCCTTCCTTGGCGCTGTTGCGAACACCGTGTTCAGGACCGAAGAGTTTGACCAACTGACAGTCAGAATCCGCCAAAAACAGATCAATAACAGGCGTCAGGCGGCTGTCTGTCATGGAATAATTGCTGACCAGCCCCACCTTTTTGCCAGTGATGATTGTCCGTTTGCTTGCGAAGAGCACTTCCACTCCCAGTTTCACCATTGTGGTTCACCTCTTTGCCAAACTCTAGCCATACACCTCATCGGTTGCCTGACAGCCAAGAAACATCATGGAAAATATGGCGCGCATGGCAGTCACCGCATCGCCTGCCTCATACATCACGGTGCGGGTGCCAAGCCGTTCCGTTCCTGGCATCAGATGCGCGGCGCCAGCCTGGGCTGTCGAGATGAATTCGACCTCACAGCGCAACAGATCCTGCGCAGCAAACCGGAAAGCCGCGAAGGGCGACTGCGCCTTGAGTTTGCCCACCGCCGTTTCCGCCTGTCGACGAATCAGCGTCTGCGCTCTTTGCGGGCTGAGACACCGCGCCGACCAGCGCTCGATCGCGTACTTGACGATGGCCGTTTCCGCGTCAGGGAGGACTGCGGCAGTCTCCAGCGCAAGTTTGTCGTCGCCCGTGACAAGAATGACGGGAACGCCGAAGTGGCCGGCGATGGCCGCGTTGATTTCCAGTTCACCCACGGAACGGCCGTTGATGCGAACGTCGTAGATCTGGCGGCCCATCACGGTCTCGTTTGCGACGCCGACGGAGCCGCCCACCCGGCCGTGATACCCCACAAAGAACGCCCCGTCATATCCGGCGTCGATTCCCTCCATCATGGAGAGCGGTTTGCCGCTGCCGCGCATGAGATCGGCGCGCGGGTCCAGTTTGTCCGGCAGCAGACTGCGTTCCGTCCAGTGTGTGTCATTGACCACAACAGCAGTCGCTCCTCCTGCAAAAGCCCCGGCGATCGCCGCATTGACGTCCGCGGTCATCATCTCGCGGAAAAATCCGTATTCCGAAGCGCCAGGAAACAGTTCGCTGCCGCTGACCACAGCCGATACTCCTTCGCCGTCAGCGCTGATGTAGATACGCACGCTCCGTTCCTCCCTTGACTCATTTCGTTTCAGCGGGCCAGCACCGCTCAATACCGGGTTGTTCCGTCATTTGGCCGCGTGCGCGAGAACATTTGCGACAAACGACGCCGTCACGGTTCCCGCAATCACATCAGGATTGCGGGCCAGCGCTGTGAGCCCGCTGCGCAACTGACGCACCTGCGCCGTCGACAGCGCGCCGTATTTTTCCCGCTGCGCCGCCAGAATCGCCGTCATGCCCAGTCTGCCCTGAAAAGACAGCAGTTTCGCAAAAGGAGCAATCTCTTCATAGAGCGCATGGTCGGGGAGCCGCTGCGCCAACGCCGCGTTGACTGCCGCCATGGCATGAAACTGGCGATACAGGGGCGTGGCGGTCAGGGAGCGCGTGACGGACTCCTGCTTCCAGAAAGTTGCCGCCGCCCGCGCCAGCAGCACAGGTTGCAGATTGTCGTAGTAGCGGGAACTTTCATCCTCCGCAAATAACCGCAAGGCGGGATACGCCGGACCCCCGATGGCTCTCAGCGCCGCATCCCAGGAGACGTTTGGCCGATAGTGCGCCGGGTGATGCAGGTAGTCGGCAGCCGTCCACAGCGCCACCTCTGAGGCGCGCGCCTGTAGCATGGGATTAAAAAAATATCCGGCGGCGAGTTTGGGAATGCCCGGCCCGCGACCAACCAGCGGACCCATGAATAATTCTGGTTTGTGCGCGATAACGTAGGTAAAATCGTTGACCGGGTAGTTATCCCAGATCACAATGCGGTGCCCCATAGCGCTCTCGACAGTCCGCACCTGGGCGTCCGTAATGGAGTTGGAGAGCACCCAGGGGCCGGTCCAGATCGGTTCAATCGCGGGCGACAGATACTTCTTCATTCCGGACCAGTACGGAATGTCCTGTGTTCCAAAGTACATCGTCTCCGCAAGCAGCAAACGAAATTGGGGATCTGCAGCCCGTTCTGTCCGCCACACATAGTCTGCCAGAGACGATTGGGCGCGTGCCAGATTACCGCCGTAGCGAACCGTATCCGCGTGATTGAGCGTTCCGGTAATATCGTCGAAACTCAGCATAAACGTGTTGACTCCCGCCGCCCGCAGCTGGTTTATTTTACGGATCAGGAGCGTTCGGTCGAGTTGGGAGCTGTAGGTAATGCTCAGACCGGGGCTGAT
>JAKADD010000353.1 GCA_021820825.1 Bacillota bacterium | reverse complement strand
CACCTCGAAGGCCACCCCGCGCAGGGACAGACAATCGCTGCGGTTCGGAGTCAGTTCCAGTTCCATGACGATGTCGCTGAGTTGCAGGTATTCGACGATGTTCTCGCCCACAGGAGCGTCGGCGGGCAGGACAAAGATACCCGTTGTCTGCTCCTTTGGCAGCAGCCGCACATCAAGACCCAGTTCAGACGCAGAACAGATCATGCCCTCCGAGGTCACCCCGCGCAGCGTGGATTTTCCAATGGACCCCTGCGGCAGACGCGCCCCGATCAGGGCGACAGGCACCCGCTGTTCCGCGGCCACATTGGCCGCTCCACAGACAATGGTCAGATCCGCCGCCGCACCAACAGCAACCGTGCAAACGCGCAGTCGATCCGCGTTTGGGTGCGGATTCGCAGATTTGACATGCCCGACGACGACTTTCTCTATCCCCGTTGCCACAGGCGCCAGCGATTCGACTGGAATTCCCGCATTTGTCAAGTCCGTCGCAACTTTTTCCGGTGTCAATCCCTGCAAATCCACGTATTCCGAGAGCCAGTTCCAGGTAATTTTCATATCGTCACCCCTAGCGCGCCAGTGTTGCAAACTGTTCCAGCAGTCGTACATCGTTCAGATAAAATTGCCGGATATCCTCCACTTGATAGGAGAGCATGGCGATTCGTTCAACCCCCATGCCGATGGCGAATCCCGTGAGCGAACCCGCGTCGTATCCAGCCGCTTTCAGTACGTGTGGGTGAACCATTCCGCAACCAAGTATTTCGATCCAGCCCGTCTGTTTGCACGTCGAACAGCCAGCGCCGTGACAGTAGATGCAGCGGATGTCCATCTCCGCGCTTGGTTCCGTGAAGGGAAAGAAACTGGGGCGCAAACGGATCTCCTGATCGGCGCCAAACAGTTCGCGGGCAAATTGCAACAATATTCCCTTCAGGTCACTCATCCGAATTCCGTGGTCCACGACCAGCGCCTCGATCTGCATGAAGGCGTGGGAATGCGTCGCGTCGTCATCGTCGCGTCTGTACACACGGCCAGGCACCACGATCCGAATCGGCACTTCCGGGCACCTGCGTTCCAGAGTACGGGCCTGCACAGGCGAGGTGTGCGTCCGCAGCAGAATCTCTTCCGTCAGATAAAACGTGTCCTGCATATCTCTTGCCGGATGATCCTTGGGCAGATTGAGCGCTTCGAAGTTGTAGCGGTCAAGTTCCACCTCAGGACCGTCCTCCACCGTGAACCCGAAACCGATGAAGATATCCTCGATCCGTCGGATGACCTTGCGCAGCGGGTGTTCCGCGCCCAGGTAAGGAGCGCGTCCCGGAAGAGTCACGTCGATGGTCTCCGCTTTCTCGCGCAGCACCGCCTGGCGACTGTCCAGTTCCGCCTTGCGTGCGGCGAACGCCTCTTCGAGGTTGGCCCGCACTTCATTGGCGACCAGTCCGATGACAGGGCGCTCCTCCGCAGACAATGCTGCCATCCCTCTCAAAACAATCGCCAATTCGCCTTTTTTACCCAAATACTCAACTCGCCACACTTCGAGATCCAGCTGCTCAAGACGCGACAACGCTTCGTCGCGCAGTGCCAACAGTTTGTCCTTCAAGCCTTCTCCACCTCCGGCAACTAAAACATCCTATCGAAAATAAAGCGTCTGCCTGCGTCAGAAAGCACAAAAAAAGCCTTCGCCAAGGGACGAAAACTTCGTGGTACCACCCTTATTCGGAAGCTCCGCCATCAGCGCCCACGCCAAGCCCGCATACGGCAACACGGCGCGATTGGCTTTCGCCACGGCGCTTCCCTCATGCATCCCGGTAACGCGGGATCTGCGGATCTGCCTACTCCCAGTTCAGCACATCGCCTCGCGAGTGAACTTCCCCTGGCGCCGCATGCGGCGCGCTTGCAGTCACGGCGCGCCATCCCTTGTACAAGGGCAATCCAAGGTACTCTCTCGGTCATCGGTTTCCACCATGATACAGCATGCGCGCCTCTCCCGCAACCATGCGTTCCGAATTGCATCGATGACAATATCCGGTCTGTATTCATGTACGGAATGGCCGGAATGCCCAGCTATAATCAGCTCTCCCCGTGGACTGAGTTCTGCCTGTTCCACAAGGAGCTTGTTCCATGTGAGTTCGAACAATTCAGCTTCACTCACTGGAATTCCATCCCGCGCCATTAGTTTCATCGAATATTGCGGGTCCCTTGCAATAACCTTTAGCGGAACTTCAGGAAATGGTTCTGCCGTCTTGGTTTCTTGAGCGCATTGGCGCCATATTTCTACTTCCTTGACCATCGTACTGTACAACACGGGATTCGTCGAAAACTCTATTATGCGCTGCTGTACATTTGATGGAAGCGTTAACTGATGAGGAGTCAACCGTGTGTCGATTTCTTGTGATATTTCAGCAGATGTCAGAGATGATAATCGCTTGCAGTTATTGAGCCAATCTTCATCGGACTGACGCTCATTCAGGATCGGTAGTTCTAATGTATCCAGCCGTTGCAAATCAACGGAAGTCGAATCCACTAACACGACACCTTCAACCCAATCAGGAAACTTCCTACAAAAACGCTGAACACACAGCCCTCCATAAGAATGCCCAACTAATACTACCGGTTCATGGACATCCAGTCGGTCCAGCAGAGTACGCAGATCCAATACAGTGTTCAAAACCGATGGACCATCAGGATTGGGCTCACTAGAACCACAACCCGCCCGATTAAATGCAATCACCCGACAATCCCTGGAGACAGCGCGGATCACTTCATACCAATCATCTATTGGGCAGTTCATCCCAGGCAATATGACGACGGTTTTTTTACCTGTTCCATCAACCTCGGTTTCGATACATCGACTCCCTAAATTCACCAAGCGTCTCATTTCAAGTCTCCCCGGCCGGAGATTGACAAACGCCGATATTTACCATCCGATCCAACATATCCGTTGCTTCCGTCGCTGTTGGAACCTGGAGCACGTTCTCCTCGGCGAATTTCTGCGCTTGCGGATCTCCGCTCGCTCTTATCACTTCTGCGGCGACCTCTCCATCGTACGTCGTCCTCCGAAATTCGCACCCCTCCGGGCTAAGCAGGAGCCAGTACGCGCCTGGCTCGTCAGCAAATGGCATCCCCACGCTCCCCGCATTGAGAATGCGCACCCCTCCTACTCCGCGTTCAAACTGCATATGGGTGTGCCCGCATACAACAATCGGTTGCTCAATGCCCGTAAAGATGGCGGCGAGTCGTTCCTGCGAGGTGATCGATCTGAATCTTCTCCCCATGGATAAATCCAAGGGGTTCTAAAAGCCTATACCGCCGCACTCTCGTCGGCTCTCGCGCAGGCTTTCGCCCTCGCTACA
>JAKADD010000352.1 GCA_021820825.1 Bacillota bacterium | reverse complement strand
AATGAAATCACATGTTCAGAATGCTCCTGACGGCTACATCGGAACAAAGCATAGAACAAGAAAAATGTCAGGATTTATCGGTATTCTGGCAATCTCAGCGACACTCGCAGGCTGCGGCGCGGCGACGGGAAGCGCACAACCTGCTGCTGCGCCCAAAGCCAAAGCTGTGAATCATCCGTCAGGCACAGCCGATGTTGCCTATGCAGGCTCACTGCAACTGGTCAATGACCAGTTTATCGCACCTGCCTTCTCTAAAGCCACGGGTCTATCCTATCGCGGACGCGGCGGAGGTTCCTTCGGTGTGGCTCACCTCATCACAAGCGGCCAGATCAGGCCCAATGTATTTGAGAGTATCGGAACCGCGCCACTGCGCATACTGATGCCCCGATTGACCGACTGGGCCGTCGGATATGCCAGCGCGCCGCTTGTGATCGCCTATTCGCCAACAAGCCCATTTGCCGGTGCGTTCAAAGCCGTCGCCACAGGCCGCAGACCACTGAAAGAACTCTTCACACTGATGGAGAATTCCCGGTTCCATCTCGGCCGGACAAACCCCAACACCGACCCACAGGGACAGGCGTTTATTTTGATGCTCGAACTGGCGGATCGGTACTATCATCTGCCGCAGGGAACAGCCGCCAAAATCCTTGGCGGCGTGAATAATCCCAACCAGATTTTCGCTGAGGAAACCATACTTTCAAGATTGCAAGCGGGTCAGTTGGACGCCTCAAGCGCCTTTTTGCCTGAAGCGGTGCAGCGTCATCTACCCTATGTCGCACTGCCTGCAGCCATCAATCTGGGCAATCCGGCAGACAGGCGCGCCTATGCCCAGGCGCGCATCACGATCAAGGGCGGCAAAACGGTGGTCGGTTCTCCGCTGGAAATCTACATCACGGAAGTAGCGGGCGCGCCGAATCAAAGCGCCGGCCTGAGATTTATTGACTACACGCTCTCAAAACCAGGGCGGGCAATTTATCAGCGGGAAGGATACACAATGACCGCCCCCGTGATTTTCGGAAATCGGTCAGCCATTCCCCGTTCCATACTCGCTGCGGCCAGATAACTGGTGTTGACCACTGACCACTGACAGTCGCAGTCATGACTGACGCATTCGCTCCATTCCCGCAGGGGTGCGCTTAGGCGGGCGTGATGTCTATTTTGACTGCTCCGCGACAGTGATCACCACGGTCCTGCTTGGGAAACTCCTCGAAGCGAAAGCGAAAATGGCTGCCAACCAGGCCGTCGACGCCCTCTCCGATCTGCAAGCGCAGGTGGCTCATGTAAAAAACGCCCATGGCGGAGAGACGGATATTTCCGTGGAACGCCTGCAAACAGCCGACATCGTCGTTGTCCATTCTGGAGAGACAGTGCCTGGCGACGGCGTGCTCTTGCACGGAACAGCCGTGATTGACGAATCATTGCTAAACGGTACGATTCTTCCTGTGGAGAGATGGGCGGGTGACGAGATCATTGGTGGCACCGTCAACCTGGGTGATCCGATCGCCATCCGCATTACCCGCACGGGCAACGATACAATGCTGGCGCAGATCATTCAGATTGTTGAAAAGGCTCAGGGATCAAAAGCCGCCGTGCAACGAAGGGTGGACTCCGTGACCAATGTGTTCGTTCCCGTTTAACCCGATGCTGTCCGGCGCAGCCATGGCTCTCAGCTCACTCACCGTTGTCATGAACAGTCTGCTGTTGCGCCGCAGGTTCACTCACCAGCGGGCATGACAGGATCGGGCTGGGGCTCCTGCCGGCGTTCTTACCGGGGCAGCTGAGGCGGCTGACGTTCTTGCTGGAGCGATTCGACTGAAAATGTATCTGCCGCTTCAGCGACTGACCACAGTGTCTGAAAGAGCGCTGCAAACGATTCATTGCGCGTGTTCCAAACCGCGTTGCGTTGTAAGACCTGCTCCTTGGTCACCCCGTGTTCGCGCCATGCTTTACCGCCCGTGCTTACATTTTGCACGAACGCCTGCATGCGATCGACGGCGTTGGAAAAGTGGGCTTCCGGCGTCGCCAGTTCTTCAAACTCCCGCCACAAACCATACAGTTCACTTTCCAGATCAGGGGGCAGGAGCGAGAACAGCCGCCTGGCGGCCTCCTCCTCCCGCTCCGCTTTCCCAGCCTGTCCGGCTGCATCATAGGCGAATGTGTCACCCGCATGGATCTCCACCAAGTCATGTATCAGAATCATCTGCAGCACGCGCAGCATGTTCACCTGTTCTCCGATCTCACGCTGCAAGAGCAACGCGAACATACACATATGCCATGTATGCTCCGCGTCATTCTCCCGTCGCATACTCTCTTCAACGCCGACGTATGTTCTCCGCTCCACCTCTTTCAATGCGTCAATCGCCGTCAGGAAACCCAATATACTCGCGATGCGATCACTCATAAAATGCAGACACGCCCTTCTGGTCAGTCATCCTCTTATCCTGCACAACAATGGTACCAAACCCACGCACCCTTGTCATTCGTCGCCCTGTTATAGGATAATGATAGAGGTGCATTCAACTTGGGAAAAGGAGAGATAAATGTGTTCAATTCGGGGAATTCGTCGTCCATCACATCCATGGAAGATGTGCAGCGCGAGTTGCAGGCCATGCAAAGCACAGCCGGAAAAGGAGCCGCCACAAGCAATCTCAGCGCGCTCGATTTCTGGCTCATCAATGACGCGGGGTTCGAACCTCTTGGACTTGTGCTTGGCAACAGCGTTTTTAGCATGGGCATCAGCGGCGGCATAGCCACCGCATTTAAAGGGTTGCAACGCGGCGAACTGACAGCGTTGACACAGCTTATGTACTCCGCTCGTGAACTGTCATTGCAGCGGATGAAAGCAGAGGCCGACACGCTTGGGGCGGATTCCGTCGTGAATGTGCAGATCGAGATCATACACCGTTCCGAAGAGATCATGGAAGTAGTCGCAACGGGCACCGCAGTGAAACGAACAGGTAATCGCTCGGAACGCCCGATCACCCTGCAAGTGTCGAAATAATCCGCCGCTCATTGCAGCCGCAACTGCCGTACCCGCACCGGGCGCGGCTGCAGTGGTAAGTCGTGCGCCGATACGTATATTCATCTAAGACCTTGAATTCCCGACCATTTGCGTTCTATGATCTGCAATTCTACTCTTGATGTGTGAAAAAAATAATATTCTCTCGTTAGATTTGCCTTGTCTGAACCTCTCTCCCTATGGATGAATCCATGGGCTTTACGACGCTTTCAGGTAATCTTGCAACAAGGAAGCAACTGTCAGGCGCAAGGAAGGTAAATGCTCTTCTACAACATTCCACACGGCTTCGCAATCAACGCGAGCATAATCGTGTATCAGGATATCACGCAGCCCGGCCAC
>JAKADD010000351.1 GCA_021820825.1 Bacillota bacterium | reverse complement strand
ATCGGATAACCGCCCTCCTGGTGGACGCAGGAGGAGTGGATTTACTCCAAGCACACCGTGGATAACGGCGTCGCAGGATGTGATCTCTTTCGCTGTCAGCCGCTCGCCCTGTGGATGATGTTCAGTATGATTTCCAATCTCGTTGCCTTCGCCCGCCACTTCCCGCAGCAGCCTCGGATATGCCCGCGCCTGCTGACCCACAACAAAGAAAGTGGCGTGGGCGCCATGCTGCTTCAGAACACGCAGCAGTTGCGGAGTGTAGGTTGGATCGGGACCATCGTCAAAGGTGAAGGCGACCCACCGTTTTTGTGTCCGCACTGCGTATAAAATGTGACCCGGCGCACGATGTTCCCAGTACAGTTGACCGTCTCGCGCGGCCTTCTGTGTCAGTGCGTCTTGCGGCAATATCAGAAATACCGCCAACACCAGCGGCAGCAGGCGCTCCGTCAGCATCTGTTTTCACCGGCGCATGCAGAGACATCAGGCGTCGAGAAGGCCGATTTATCAACGATAGACATCCATGGCTCTTGCGCGCCGCCAACAACCGGGATGAAAATTCGCCTGCGACGATTTTTCGGGATAAGCAATGACACACACATCCTTCGTGTAGACTGTCTGTAGTATGCCAACATTGGCGGGACCAGTATGTGCGCCGCAGCAAGCTTGTCAACAGGCTGAAGCTCGCGGATAATACTGAGGCAGCGATGTGTCTGACAGAAGACTGTGCGCCAGGGGTGAGAATGTTGACGAGTGTGGACATCTATACGGATGGAGCGTGCAGCGGCAACCCAGGACCGGGCGGCTGGGCGGCGATCCTTGTTGCGGGGGAGCGCGAACGCGAAGTGTCTGGCGGCGAATCGCATACGACAAATCAGCGGATGGAGATCCAGGCGGTGGTCGAAGGTCTCAGGGCGCTTTCGCGGCCCTGTCAGGTGACCGTTTTTAGCGATTCAGCGTATGTCATCAACTGCATGACACAGAAATGGTATGTGAAGTGGCGGCAATCAGGATGGGTGAACAGCAGTCGCCAACCTGTCAAAAATCGCGATCTGTGGGAAGCTCTGCTCGGCGAACTGGATCGGCATCACATTACGTTTGGGAAAGTCAAGGGGCACAGCGGACATATTTATAATGAACGGTGCGACCAGTTGGCGAAGGCTGCAGTTCCCAAAATTTGATGCGCAGTGAGGAACCTGATGGGAACCGGCAATGGAAAGGAGGCCAGACGGTCGTGGAGACAGGCAGATACGAGATCTCGTTCGCTGCGCTCGAAGCCATCGGCAGAGAGGCTGCTGTGGAAGCGATCGGCGTCACCGGCGCTGAGCCGTTTCACGATCTCGCGCCCATGCTGCGCCGGTATTACAAAGAAGGTCGGTCCTCCGGGTTTGAGCATCCCTTTGGCGAGCAGCGGATCGATCCCGGCGCGCTGTTGCCCGGCGCGCAAAGTATCGTGAGTATCGCCGTTCCTTACAGGACGCGAAAGACGACCGCCATGCGTCGGCCCCCCGGCCGGCGGGGCGTTGTTTCAGCCTATGCCTGGGGTCGTGATTATCACCCCATTCTCAAAGCGAAATTGCTGCTGATCGCAGACCTGCTGGAACGCGCATCCGGACGCGCGATTCACAGTCTTCCCTGTGTCGATACGACGCCGCTTGTGGACAGGGCGGTCGCACAGCGCGCGGGAGTGGGGTTCATCGGGAAGAATTGCATGATGATCACGAAAGCGTATGGATCATGGGTATTTCTTGGCGCGTTGCTGACTGATGTCCGCATAGAGCCGCGGCCATTGCCCATCTCCACTGACTCCTGCGGCGATTGCGACCTCTGTCTTACGGCCTGTCCTACAGGCGCGCTGCGTGAACCGTTTGTCCTCGATTCACAAAGCTGTCTGTCCTATCTCACCCAATCCAAAGGGATCATAGCGACTGAATATCGGGCGGCTCTCGGCAGGCGTGTCTGGGGTTGCGACACTTGTCAGACGGTCTGCCCAAAAAACCGCGTCAGTCTGCTTGGGAATGAGGAAGCGTTCTCTCCTGATGCAGAACTGAGTTTCCCCGATCTAAAACGTATTCTGACGTTGTCCAAACGGGAATTCACGCAGGAATTCGGACACACGGCCGCGGCCTGGCGAGGCGTCCATGTCTGGCGCCGCAATGCGATCATCGCGCTTGGCAATATGCGCGATCCCGAGGCGCCGCCGCTGCTGCTGCCGCTGCTCTTTGACGCCCGGCCGGAGATCAGGGCGAGCGCAGCGTGGGCGCTCTCCAGGATGGCTGTTGCGACAGTCCGCGATGCGGTGCGCGCCGCGTATGAAAGCGAACGCGACGAGACCGTGAGACGGGAAATGGAGTGGGCCGTAACGCCGCAGCCGTGATGCGCCAGGCTGCCGTTAGCGGCTGCGCCTGGTGACCTGGCGGGAAAAAGTGTGAAGAAATGCAGCGCGTTCCTGCTCCAGGGCCAGGGTATCCTCCATTTGCGTGGTGCGCTGCTGCAGATCTTCGGGACTGGCCGCTGGATTTTTGTCATGGTTTTGCAAGAGCCGCCAGAAGCGATGGGGAAATGTCAGGAGCGCTTCGAGCAGCAGATATTCGCCTTGTGTGAGAGGCCGTACGCGGTTGTACGAGATGAGCGGCGCGATGGCGATCTCGCTCGTCCATGTGCCATGCGCCTGCATGCCTCTTCTGATCAGGTGGGATAAATCCAGCGCGCGCGGCGCAAAAGTCATCAGGTCGAAATCGATTAACTGGGCGTGCCCTGCTGGATGCATGACCAGGTTGCGGCGCGTCACGTCCAGATGGCACAGCCCGGGGTGGTTGAGGCTGTGTTTCAGGTGCGTCTCGACATCGGGCAGCTTCAGAAGCGACAGGGATTCCGTCGCATGCATGGCAGCCTGCGGAAAGTAGGACAGACAAAGCTCGTCGAAGCTGTCTTTGTTCGCCTTTGCCTCCAGTTGTTTCTGCGCCAGATCCAGTGACTGCTTACGGTTCAGCAGTTGTTCAAATACATGAAACGCGTGTGGAGGCTGGTATCCCGAAGGCTCGTAGTCGCCTGATTTTTCATGGAAGCGGGCGAGTGTTCTCGCCGCAGCGCCCAACTGTTTCGTTGAACCATACTGGACGCTGTGTCCAGGCAGCCATTCCGACGCGTAATAGGTGCGGCCATGATCGACGAGGTACGGGTCCTGTTCCTGGCGAGTACGCACAATGCGGGCAAGATGCGTGAATCCGCGACGGTGCAATTCGTCTATCGCGTCAGCCATAAACCGGATGCGTTCCGGCGCAAGGCGGGTTTCTTTCAGCGCCATGGCCTTTCCATCGCTTGTGACAATGCGCCAGACACCATGGATGGCCTCCACACT
>JAKADD010000350.1 GCA_021820825.1 Bacillota bacterium | reverse complement strand
CCGGTCCGCGCTGTCAGCCCTTTTGCCGCTCCCGAAATGCGCGCGCGATTTCGCGATCTGCGTCGCGTTTGGCGATGGATTCGCGTTTGTCGTAACTTTTCTTACCGCGCCCGAGGGCCAGTTCGACTTTGCAGAATCCGCCTCGTAAATACAGCCGCAACGGCACCAATGAGTACCCGCTCTCCTTGGTGGCGCCGATTAATTTGCGGATTTCGGAGCGATGCAGGAGTAATTTGCGAGCCCGCAACGGATCATGATTGAAACGGTTTCCAGCCTCATACGGACTGATATGCAAATTATGCAAATAGACTTCCCCGCGCTCAACTCGGGCATAACTATCCCTAAGATTCGCTTTGCCGGAACGGATGGACTTGATCTCAGTGCCCGTCAGTGCAATCCCGGCGTGAAACGTTTCCTCAATAAAATAGTCGTGCGTGGCTTTCTTGTTTTGCGCAACAGTCTTTTCGCCGAGCGGGCGCGGACCGCCAGCCGTCGCTGTCCTGCCGCTGGCAGCCGCTAACCTGCCGCTGCCAGCCGCTGCCCTGCTGCCTAACGCTACACTAGTGCCAATCGGCGACGGCGCCGCACTCGTCCTTATATTCCCGCCGCCGATTCCGGGTTTTTCATTCAGCCCTTTCAGCGTTGCACCCGTCAATAATGCGGATTGTTGCATCGTACACCTCCGATTAGTATGTCACATTCGCGAAATTAGGCGTCAATGTGTTGCGTTATTTGCGGTTCGAGTGTATCCTATAAGGGACAACAAGCGATTATTACACCACATACAGGTTAAACATTCCCACTAGGACAGGAGGGTCTTTCATGATCGATGCATTGCTTTCCGATCGACTCGATTCCACGCTGCGGTCTGCCCACACTTATTATAACCTGTCCACTCCGGAACTGGTGGAACTGGCCTTGAAACGCGACGAAGCCGTACTGACGGACGAAGGCGCGCTGTGCGCAACAACGGGCAAATTCACGGGACGTTCGCCAATGGACAAATACATCGTGGCCGACTCAGACAGCGAAGCTCATGTGCATTGGAGTCAGGTGAATCAAAAGATTGACGAAGCCGTATTTCTGCGTTTGTACAACCAGGCGCTTGAAAAAATTACGCAGTCATCGACATTTGTGTTCGACGGATTCGCCTGCGCCTCGGATCAGGCGCAGTTGCCCATTCGCGTAGTCACGGAATATGCATGGCACAATCTATTTGCACGTCAACTGTTTATCCGTCCAGGCCAGGAAGAGTTGTCCATGCATACGCCTGCGTTCACCGTCATCGACATGCCGTCTCTAAAAGCGGACGCGGTACGTGACCAGACGCACTCCGAAACGTTTATCTTTGTTTCGTTCCGTCATCGTATAGTTCTCATCGGAGGCACTGAATACGCCGGCGAGATGAAAAAATCGATCTTCTCAGTCCTCAATTACCTGCTGCCAAACCGGGGAATATTACCGATGCACTGCTCTGCCAATAAGGCCGCGGACAGCGACCAGGTGGCGCTGTTTTTCGGACTCTCCGGCACGGGCAAAACCACGCTGTCCGCCGATCCGGACCGCCAGCTCATCGGCGACGATGAGCATGGTTGGGATGACCATGGCGTATTCAACTTTGAAGGCGGATGCTACGCCAAATGCATCGGCTTGACGGAAGCGGCTGAACCACAGATTTGGAGCGCGATTCGCTTCGGAACCGTTCTCGAAAATGTGGTGATTGACGCGCAGACTCGCCGGGCTGACTACGCTTCCGCAGAATTGACGGAAAACACGCGCGCCGCCTACCCAATTGAGTATATCCCAAATGCGCTGCTGCCCAGCAACGCCGGTCATCCCTCTGTGATCATATTTTTGACGGCGGATGCATCGGGTGTCCTGCCTCCTATTTCCAAGTTGACAAAGGAACAGGCCATGTATCATTTTCTCTCGGGCTATACAAGCAAACTGGCTGGTACTGAGCGTGGAGTCACAGCGCCGGAAGCAACGTTCTCAGCCTGTTTTGGTTCGCCGTTTCTCCCTCTGCACCCGCTTATATACGCACAGTTGCTGGGGCAGAAAATCGAGCGCCACCAAACGGCTGTCTATTTGGTCAATACCGGTTGGACCGGGGGACCATACGGCGCCGGGTCGCGCATGAAACTCTCCCACACGCGCAAGATGGTGCAGGCGGCGCTGTCAGGCGCATTGGATCATGCGGAGTATACCGTTGAACCGCATTTCGGCTTGTCGCTGCCAACCTCCGTACCCGGTGTGCCGGACAACGTGCTGCAACCGCGCGCCACATGGAGCGATCCTGCCGCGTACGACCAGGCGGCGCAAGAACTTGTGATGCGATTCAGGAACAATTTCGAAAAATTCAGCGGCGTTTCTGAGCATATTCGAGCTGCGGAACCGACAGCACAGCAACTCTGAACCATTTCCCATGACTGCGGCGGGCAGCATCACGGCGCCTTCAGGCGCTCTGACCCTGTGCCGCGCAACCAGGCCGTTTCCCGCACGCAGGATGCGCGGTGCGGCCTAGTTGCGTTGTCCGTGTGTCCGTGCTGTCCGTTTCCCGCAGGCGGGGCAGCGGTTGTGATGCGCGGCGGTGTGGCCAACCCAGCCCAGTTCCAGCCGTACCCCACTGTCACAATCGCTGCACCCCCTGCCTGCAATATGCTACCCCGCCTGCCTTGCAATATGCCGCCATTCGCGGAATTTGCCGTTATGTATTGTTTCCGGCCGCCATCTGCTTATGCACTTCCGCAAGGGTGGGCATTGCTGCCATGGCGCCTTCCCTGGTCACGCTGATCGCTGACGCGTGATTGGCGAACTGGAGATCCTCAGTCCATTCTGCAGCGGATCGACGATGCAATTCGCTGGTCTTTGCCGTATCCGCTGTATCTGCTGTATCCGCGCACAGACGGAACAATAACGCGCCGATGAACGCATCCCCCGCGCCAGTCGTGTCCAAAACCTGCATGCGTGGCGCCGGAACCATCACGGGAGAACTCCATTCCCGATGCAACGCCATGGCGCCGCGCGACCCAAGTGTACAGACGCAGACTCCCGCCGCGCGTTCGGTCAATGCGCGCAGGGCCGCCACTTCGTGTTCCATCACCGCCTCGTGTTCCATCACCGCCTCGTGTTCCATCACCGCCTCGTGTTCCATCACCGCCTCGTGTTCCATCACCGCCTCGTGTTCCATCACTGCTTCGTGATCATCCGCTGTGCTTCCGCCGCCAGTAGCACCCTGCTTCTCCTCATCATCAGTCCGCCCACCGAGCCATATGAGCTCGTCTCGGTTCACCTTCACGATGTCCGCCTGCGCGAGCGCCTCTTCACACCACTGCTTCGCCTGTTCAAGCGCATCGGAACCGCTCCAGAAAGCAGGCCGCA
>JAKADD010000349.1 GCA_021820825.1 Bacillota bacterium | reverse complement strand
CGAACGCCTGCGCTTCTGCAATCCGCAATTTACGGCAAGC
Source organism: Bacillota bacterium (assembly GCA_021820825.1). The sequence continues at coordinate 3,345 of JAKADD010000349.1, read as the reverse complement.
CTTGCGCACGAATTCCGCGTTTGGTTTGCCCATGATGACAGGCGTCCGCTGTGTCGCGGACTGCAAAAGCGCAAGCAGCGAACCCGCCCCCGGCGCAAATCCGCCTGAGACAGGCAACGCGCGATCCGCGTTTGTTCCGACAAATGTCGCACCGTCAGTCAAATGCCGCATCGCCCTGGCAAACTGTTTATACGATACGTTGCGATCCAGACCGACGACCACCGCATCCGCGCTTTCTTCACTGTCCCCAATAAGTGTTAAGTTCGCCTCCTGAAGCGCCGTTCGCAAACCTGCCTCGCCGATCACGTAGATCGACGCTGTGGGTCCCTTGTTTTCGCACAGCCAGTCTGCTGTGGCCATGCTGCTCGTAAACACGGCATCTCGCTCAGCGGGAAAGCCGAGAGCCGATAAACGCGCCGCCACGCTGTCAGGCGTCCGCGTTGAATTATTCGTAAAGTACAGAAAGGGAATGCCCGCCCGCGAAAGGCGTTCCACAAACGCCACTGCACCGGGGAGCGCGGCCTCGCCCCGGATGAGGGTGCCGTCGAGATCGAGAAGAACGCCGCCAATACCGGACCAGTCAATCATTCGATCTCCTCCGGCGGCGCTGAGAAGTCCACGACGGGTTCTGCAACCGCCAGTCGAAAGTTCACGGCCCTGGCGCATACAAACAGCAGGTCAGACAGGCGGTTCAGATAACGCCTGATTTCTACATTCACATCCTGTTCGCGAAGCAATCCCACGCATAATCGTTCAGCGCGGCGCACCACAGTCCTGGCATAGTGCAGATGACTGGCTGCCAGAGCACCGCCAGGCAGGATGAACTGGCGCAAGGGGGGCGTCTCGGCAGACAGTCGGTCGATCACCCGTTCGAGCTGCTCCACATGCGCAGCTGTGACAAATCCCCCGCTCTGCCTGTCTTCGGGCGTGGCCAGATCGCGGCCCAGATCAAACAGATCGCGCTGTACCCGCAAAATAATCTTGCCAATGTCATTCATAATGGCGCCGTGCTCACGCAAGGATGTCGCAACGATGCCCAGAACTGAGTTCGCCTCATCAAGCGTTCCGTATGTCTCTACGCGATGGTCGTCTTTGGCGACGCGCTGCCCATAAATCAGGCTTGTCTGCCCCTCGTCTCCCGTTTTGGTGTATATTTTCACTGTGGGAATCCCCCTTATTATTGTCCAGAGGCGGTGGCGCGCATGGAATTAAACGTAAAGCGAATACGCGCAACCACTTCCGCAGAGGTTCTGGAATCCTCGGCCAACGCATATCTGCTATGGAGCGGTGAGCAGGCGCTCCTCATCGACGCCGGGTATGCTGATAGCGCACAAGAGATCATAGACGTTGCTGACAGGCTGAGCGTGCGCATTATGGATATTTGTCTGACCCACCATCATCCCGATCACAGCCTTGGAGCTCCAGGCGTCTCTGACTATTTCTCCTGTCCGGTCCACTGCCACCCTGCGGATGCGGCGGACCTGTACAGGCTCTACAAATCCACGCTGCCAACGGATACGCGCTGGCAGGCAATGATCCGTCCTGATCTGATTCCCGACTCATCGATCCGCTTTGGCGATTCGGCTCTGCGCATATTGCATACTCCTGGCCACACACATGGACACATCGCCTTACTGCATGAGCCGTCAGGCAGCCTGTTTGCCGGCGATACTGTAATCCCTGGGGGAACCGTATGGATCGGCCCGCCCGACGGCCATCTGCGCACCTATCTGGATACGCTGGACGCTCTCATGAACGTGCCCTGTGCGCGCATTTATCCGGGTCACGGAGATGTGGTCGCGGAACCACTGCAACTCATCATGGCCATGAAAACACGCCGTCTCGCCCGTGAACAGCAGATCCTGGCGCTCATCCGAGAGCGCTCCCGAAGCATCGAAGACCTTGTCGAACTGTTGTACAGGGATACTGTGCCCAAAGATCTGCGCTGGGTTGCCGTCAAGACCACGGAAGGGCACATCGACAAGCTGCTTGAAGACAATCTCATTACACAGGAAAGCGGACATGGTGTAAACGGTCCGGTTTATCGCTGCGTTTGAGACGCGCCGTCTGGATCGCATGAGCGGCTTTTTCGGTCGACCGAGCGGGTTTTCGATCACCTGTGCGGTTTCTCCATTTCCGCAATGAATTGATCGATTCGGCTGTCATCGTCGCGTTGCGGCGGCAATCCGCCGTGTCTCAGCAGCGTATCTGTCGAATTGAAGGAACACAGCGCCGTCAGGGCGTCGACGGTCGGCGGCGCCAGCAGATAGGAACCCGCATTGCGCGCGCGCAGGATAGCCTGAGGTGTCGCCCATATGGCCATCTCGAATTCCGCTTCTGCGAGTTGCAGATCTTGTCCGGCGTCTGTCGGAACCGCTACCGCGAAGTAGTGCGTGTCAAACCGATAGCGCACTCGCAAAGGCGTGACCCGGCGACCAAAATAGCGAACCCTTGCGCTGCCCGCGCCATCATGCGAAACTGGCAGCCCCAGACTCAACCCCGGATTGTTCTGCAGCCCCAGGCTCAAACTCAAACTGTCCAACAGCCTCAGGCCAGTCTCCTCAAACAGTTCCCGAAAAGCGGACGCGAGCAACCCATAATAGAGTTCGTCTCGCGTTACGGACCGCGCAAAGACCGAACCGCCGTTCAAGGCAAAATCGTCAGGAACAGCGGGCAATGTTCGCTGCGCCCTCAGATGGCCGGAGGAGTTCTCCAGCCATCTGCGCGCGAGATCCAGGTCTTCCTCATCCAGAACCCCGCCTGGAAACACCATAAATCCCGGCAGCACACGCAGTGTCTGAGCTCGCTTGGCGAGCAGAACCTCATAGCCGGATTCTTGGCCGTCATTTTGCGGCAGCGCAGAATGAGCGCCGTCACCTGGATTGGCAGGAAAGCGCGAAGACTGCTGCGGATCAGGAACATGGTTCCTGACTGCAGCAGAACCTCCCGATTGCCGCACGACGATCACGGTCGCAGATAAACGTGCTGGAACGGGTTCGTACAAAGAATCGGACAGCGAAGTTTCAGACATGGCAACCTCCCTATCGGCCATTCACCATCTAACGGATACAGCCGCCGTGGAATTCCACTACCTATCATGATTCGCCTCAGGCGCTTGGCGTCTCGATCAGACGCTTCCCTGGATCCGCCTGGGGATTCGCCACAGGAATCGGGAAGAGATCGCTCAGTTTGACTGCGCGTCCGTATTCGTTTTTATAAATGATATGCTCCCGTGTAAACCTGCGCGGACTATCGATGCCGCATGCGGCGCCCAGCGCGAACAGGCTTGATCGCATGCTCAGGACGTAGTTCATGACACGCCACATTTTCTCCTCCGGAACCAGC
>JAKADD010000348.1 GCA_021820825.1 Bacillota bacterium | reverse complement strand
GTTGCATCCGGCAGGGCGACCGCATTGATGAAACTGGCGTACCACCCTTGCACGTCGGGGTGCGGACCCTGACTCAAACTTGCTGCGTGCTGCAAGAACCCCGTGATGGCAACTCCCGCCTTGCTTCCCGTCCAAACTGGCGAGCCCAATTTTTCGACTGCGGCGCTCACCCATTGCCAACCGAGCCAAATGCGTAAAACTGTCATAATGAAGCGCGCAACCACATGATTGCGCAACCAGGCGACCATGTGAATCTCCCCCCATCAGTCAATGTTTACAATATCATTGTAACAGGCGGATCGATTTGTGAAATCCATCACAAAGACTAATATTGATGATCTTTGTGAGCCTGATGGGGGGTCTGTTTAGACTTCCGCCAATATGACTATCCCAGAAAATCGCCGCAGGCGTATTTTCTTCCCGGTTGTTGGTGGCGCGCAAGCGCCATGGGGCTCGACACAGAAAAATCGCCGCAGGCGAATTTTCATCCCAGTTGTTGGTGCTGCGAAGAAGCATGAAACTCGATCCCGGAAAATGTTTATTTTGTCACACCGAGCGGACTGGACAGCAAATCCTCAAAATCGATTTCAGTCAGTGAATTCGCCATCTGGCTGAAACGTTCAAATTCCAGAAGCTTGGTGATTGTATTGGGAACAACCACACAGTGAACGCCCGCCGCAACGGCGGCCTTGGCGCCATTTGGTGAATCCTCAATGGCGATCGCTTCATCAGCCGTGACGCCCAAACATTGCAGCGTCTGCAGATACAATTCAGGATCTGGCTTGACATGTTCCACATCATTTGCAGTCCGAATACAGTCGAAGTACTCGCGAATCTGCAACTTTTCTAAAAATTTCTCCACCCAATCCAATTTCGAACTTGAGGCAAGTGCGATTTTCAGACGCTTCGCCCTTGCCGAATTCAAATAGTCCATAATTCCGGGGCGCATCTTCTCTGCGTCCATTAATGTGGCATGGCGTTCATGGACGGACTGACGGAAAGAGTCCAGATCAATTGGGAGATGCAGATTGACGACCAGGTATTCGTATGGATTGAAGGCCTGCAGACTCGTGCCGATACACAATGAATACATCTCTAATGTTAAATCCACACCGTGCTCTTTGTAGGCGTCTCGAAAAGCGATATACCAAGCGGTCTCCGTATCAATCACCGTACCGTCAAAATCGAAGATAATAGCTCTAATCAAAGGTTATTCTCCTTTCTAGGCGCAATAAATAAGTCGGCATGTTAATCAATGCGACGAAATCAATGCGTTGCGCGGACATGTCATATTTCCTGACATAATCATATCATTAAACATTAGATCGGTCAACTCGACAACATTCCCGCGCCAGGCGTTCGGGCGAACTGCCAACAGGACAGGCTGAGCATGCCGTATCGATACGTCTGATGCAAACACTCCGCGTTGCGACGATCATCGCCTGCGCCCATGGCAATCAACAACGGAATGAAATGTTCATTGCGCGGCACAGCCCGTTTGGCATGCGGCGCCCACTTTTCATACGCGAACAACTCTTCCAGGCTCCATGAACGCAAGCGTTCGCCGACCCTGGCGTCAAACTCAGCCGCCCATGATTCCACCGACGCGGCATCCCAGTCCAAGGCGCGTAAATTGTGCACCGTGCCGCCGCTTCCGATGATCAGGTACCCTTCCGCTTGTGAAATTCGCGAGCGCGCAAATCCACTGGACTCGCCCAGCGCTGATGTGAGACGATGATCCCAATGGAGGTGCACTGTATCGTGGACGATTTCTATTTGCAAGGACAAAAAATCGCCAATCTGGCGAATTGGAACGAGCGGGTGGGCATTCACAAGGCGTCCCCCTCGTACGGCGCCGACAAGGTGCGTTTAGGCGGCTCTACTCTTCTGCCAATCGAAATCGCGGAACTTGGGAGCGTCAGCGGCAAATCACTGCTGCACCTGCAATGTCATTGATGGGTATTGGGAACTCAAGGAACCTCCCAATCTGCCGTTGCTGTTCTCGCTGAAAGCAAGAAAACCCGACCGACTCTAACATTCAGACCAGGAGCCCGTCCGGCGAACGATCATGGTATGATCAGCATGGCTGGACTGTACATTCCCCATGGGCCGACACGAGCGGCTTGAGTGATGCGATATTCCAATTGCGAAGGAGGACGTTCATGGAGACTGTGCGCGGCGTCGCTTCCGCAAACGAACCAGTTGGAGAGAGTCATCGATCAGGCAAAAAGAGGGTGGAACGGTCGACCCTCAGTGAAACGGACCTGTATGCGCCTGTTCGGGAACTCTTTGCGCGCCAAGGTTTCAACGTGCGCGGCGAAGTAACCGGATGCGACCTGGCAGCGGTGCGTGGCAGTGAGTTGGTGGTGGTGGAACTGAAAACCACGTTCAACACGTCGCTGCTCATCCAGGCAACTGACCGTCAGCGTGCCGCAGATTCCGTGTATGTCGCTTTACCCCGCCCTGAAGGCTCACTTCAATCAGCGCGATGGAAGGGTATCCTGCACCTGTTGAAGCGGCTCGAACTGGGGTTGATTTTTGTAAGAGTGGCGAAAACTCGCGCACCATCACCCGGTTACGCCGAGGTGATTCTGGAGCCCGGCTCCTCCGCAACACGTCGGCATTCGCGCAAGCGAAACAGCATTTTGCGCGAGACAGCCAGCCGCTCAGCCGACTACAACATCGGCGGCAGCGTTCGCACCCCGCTCGTAACCGCCTATCGTGAACAGGCCCTGCACATCGCCTGCTGCCTTGCGCTGCGCGGCGATCTCACCCCCCGCGCGGCGAGGACTTTTGGAACGAGCGACAGGACCCAAGCCATCCTGTCGCGCAACGTGTATGGATGGTTTGAACGAATAACGCGCGGAGTCTATCGATTGACACCAGAGGGGCACAGTGCAATAGCGGCATTTGCGCAGGTGACGGCGCCCTATCTCGCAGACCTCTCGGAACTTGGCGGTCGCCAAGGGTCCGAAGATACTGCAAGGCTCAATGATCCGGGGAGTCCTGCAGATCCTGATGCGCAAAGTCTCGCAGATCCTGATGCGGCGATTGATGCTGGTCAGAATGACCGCTAGATGGGTTAACGAACACAACTCTTCCGCCGTCGCTGTTTCGGCTTTTCCAGCCAGCGTTAGCTCTCCTGAAAGCGCGACTCAATCTGAGTCCCGGCTTTGATTTCCTAATATTCCGTAGATACTGGCGGCGATTCCGGCGGTCTCTCCAACATAATTCAGGCATCAGCACTGCCGCGCAAACATCCCCCTGTACGCTACAATGGGTGTGACGTATATGGGCTCGAAACGCAAGGGATATCCTGCTCAAGCATATGGCGGTCAACGAGGCCGAGAAGTTGTTGGGCTGGCTCAATGATGATTTTCAAAACATCAACATCACGCA
>JAKADD010000347.1 GCA_021820825.1 Bacillota bacterium | reverse complement strand
ATGGTGTTCACCATTGAACCTGGCGTCTATCTGCCTGAACGATTTGGGGTTCGCATCGAAGACGATGTCCTGGTGACAGAAAACGGCGCGACGATCCTCACTCAGTTTACTCGTGAACTGATTGTTGTGGTTTGACCGCAGGAGCGGGGTGCGTGTCTGGTGGACCGGCGAGAGGCATTGATAGGCATCCTCGACGAGAGTGAAGAACCGCTTACTGGAGCTGACCTGGCGCAGCGGTTTGGCGTTACGCGGCAGGTGATCGTCAAGGATATCGCGGTATTGCGCGCAAAGGGTTTCGCGATCGTGGCGACGCCGCAGGGATATTTTCAGCCGAAACAGGCGCCCCATCAGAGATCGGACCGTGTTTTCCGGGTTCTGACGATTCAGCATACACCTGAACAGACGGAGGAGGAATTGCTGACGCTTGTGGATGCGGGCATTGAGGTGCTGGACGTCTCCGTAGATCATCCGATCTATGGCGAATTTGTTGCCAGCCTCATGTTCAGCTCACGCCGCGATGTGTTGACGTTCACCAAGGCGGTGCGGGAATACTCCGCTCCGCTTTTGCTCAGCCTGTCTGGCGGCGTCCATCGGCATACGCTCGCAGCGCGGGTGGAGGAGGCGATCGACGAGGCCGTGCAGGACCTCCTGCGCAAAGGGTTTGTCATTTTGGACGAACGCTGAACATCAGTCCGTGAATCGAGCCGGATGCAACGGCGAAGGAGACATCTCGCAGAATCGCTCGTTCCTTCGCAGCTACGTAGACTTTCTCCAGGGATAGCATGCGCCCACTCTGCCTTTCTGGCGGGTTCTTTCAGGCCTCTTTTAGAGGTTGTTCAAAAAGGGGTCAGAACTCCCCGGCGCATTGCGGCGTCAGCGCCAAGAATGCTCCCTCACGCACCCAAATCGTGCGCTCGGTCCGCATTCTTGGCTCGCTTCCTTGCACTGCGCGGGTCTTACCTGACCCCTTTTTGAATAGGCTCTTTTACGAATTCCAGCTCGATGATAAATTTAATTTCGTCACCGATCAAAAATCCGCCAGTTTCCAGAGCAGAGTTGTATGTCAAACCGAAGTCGCTGCGCTTCAGAGTTCCGTTGGCAGTTACGCCGATCCGGTCATTGCCCCATGGATCTTTGGCGGGCCCTGCGATTTCACAGTTGAACGCAAGCGGTTTGGATACATCGTGAATAGTCAAATAACCTTCCAGTCTGTGCTGTTCATCGTCCACACTCTGCAGTGTGGAACTTTGAAAAGTAATCTCGGGATATTCCTCCGTTTGAAAAAAGTCGGCGGAACGGAGATGATTGTCTCGCTGTTCATTGCGAGTGTCGATGCTTGCCGGATCAATTGCGACCGTGATGTTGGCCGTGGTGAGATTCTCCGGGTCAGCTGCCACAGTTGCGGTAAACTTGCCAAAATACCCGCGGACGTTTGCGATCATCATATGACGGACAGTGAAGCCTATGCTGCTGTGCGCTTCGTCGAGTATCCAATTGGAAACAGCCATACTTTCAACCTCCCGGATTGTAGCGACAATGAAAAATCAAGATGGCGCGACGCCTGCGTTTCTGAGGTCGCCCAACGATCTCTATCTTACAGCAATCAAGCTGTGATAACAAAATACGCAGCAATCCAAGGTCTCTGAAGATTGTGATACAATAACGACTGAATACTCGCAAAGGGGGACGAATTGTGCAGTTCCGCAAGATTTTAGTTGCCAACCGCGGTGAGATCGCAATTCGCGTGTGCCGTGCGTGTACAGAACTCGGGATCCGGACAGTTGCCATTTACGCGGAACAGGACAGTCTGTCTCTGCATCGGTACAAAGCGGATGAAGCGTATCTGATTGGAGCGGGAAAGGGGCCGATTGAGGCCTACCTGGATATTCAGGGCATCATTCTGTTGGCAAAGCGACACGACTGCGACGCGATTCATCCCGGATATGGATTTTTATCTGAAAACGCTGACTTTGCCAGCGCCTGCGCGGAAGCGGGGGTCGTTTTCATCGGTCCGTCTGCAGAACAGCTCACGCTGTTCGGAGACAAGGTTGCGGCGCGCCAGGCAGCCATGAGGGCGGGCGTGCCCGTTGTTCCAGGCAGTGATGGCGCTGTTACAGTCGAAGAGGCGCAGCAGTTTGCGCAACAGGCGGGGTATCCGCTCATATTGAAGGCGCTCAGCGGCGGCGGCGGGCGCGGCATGCGCGTGGTGCACAGCGATGAGGAGTTGGGGGAGGCGTTCACGCGCGCCAGTTCAGAGGCGCAGACGTCATTCGGCGCGGCCAGTGTGTATGTGGAGAAGCTTGTCGAAGATCCCAAACATATCGAAGTACAGATTCTTGGCGACCGTTTCGGCCATATCGTTCACCTATACGAGCGTGACTGTTCGATTCAGCGCAGGCATCAAAAAGTGGTCGAAGTCGCGCCTTCCATGTTGCCGGACGAACAGCGGTCCAGGGTCTGCGAGGTGGCTTTGGCGCTCATGAAAAGCGCCGGATACTACAATGCCGGCACCGTCGAATTTCTGCTGGACAGGGAGGGCCAGTTTTATTTTATCGAAGTGAATCCACGCGTCCAGGTTGAGCATACGGTGACGGAACTGGTGACCGGCATCGATATTGTGCAGGCGCAGATCCTTGTCGCCATGGGCAAGGAACTCTCCGATCCCGCCATCGGCATTCGCTCACAGGAGGATGTTGCGCTGCGTGGATACGCTATTCAGTGCCGACTGACAACGGAAGATCCACAAAACAATTTCACGCCCGACACAGGCAGAATCATCGCCTATCGCCCGGCAAGCGGCTTTGGCGTACGGCTTGACGGCAGCAATGGGTACAGCGGCGCGCGGGTTCTTCCCTATTATGATTCGCTGCTGGAAAAGCTTTGCGTCTGGGCGCTTACATTTGAAGCGGCGACGGCAAAGATGCGCCGCGCGTTGGCGGAGTTTCGCATTCGCGGCGTGAAAACCAATATTCCCTTTCTGGATAACGTGGTGCGGCATCCGCTTTTCCTGAATGGTCAGTATACTGTGAACCTCATTGACACCCATCCCGAACTGTTTGTGTTCAAAAGACGGCAGGATCGCGCCAATAAACTTCTACAGTACATTGCAGAAGTGAGTGTAAACGGAAGTGAGGGCGTAAAACCGGGAGCCAAGAAACCTGCTGTACAGTGGCCGGCACTGCCTGAGTACGCCTTGTCTGACAAACCGCTTCTCGGCACTCGGGATGTACTCCTGCAAAAGGGCGTCGACGGGTTGCTCAAGCACATGAAGGAAGATGGCCGGCTCTGGCTGACTGACACGACGCTGCGCGATGCTCACCAGTCTCTGTTGGCCACGCGGGTGCGCACCTATGATCTGTTGCAGATTGCCGAGCAGATTGCGCATGAGACCCCCCAGCTT
>JAKADD010000011.1 GCA_021820825.1 Bacillota bacterium | reverse complement strand
GAATTTAGCTGTCCGCATCACCGCTGTGCTTCCCTCCCTCTATTTCATCTCTTTCCCTGCTTTGAGTATATCATAATCCACATTTTGGTTCACTAGTGGAGTAGCTGCCTGCGGAAATTTATCGTATTTTTCCGCACGGGGAACAATGATCAAGAATGCTGCATCAAAAAAAATTTAATTATTTAAAGTGATATGTTTGCGCTCAAGCATTGCAATTGGAATCCGCAGACCGCCCGTATAATTCGTATGCTATGATAATCGCGATCGACGCCAGGGGGAACTGTGAAATTCGATCGGTCCCTGGAAGTGAGCGTACGCGTGAAGCAGGGGGCATATTTCAATATGGAAAATAGCGAGCATTTTGAATCGCGCAGCCGGAGGGGTCGGCAACGCGTCAGAACGGGAACACGTCCGCTGCACGGATCCGTCGGTTGGATCGCCGTTTGGATCGCGGCAAGCATTTTGCCGATCCTGCCCTATGCCCAGCCGCTGTGGGGCGACGCCTTGGCCGATACGCCGTATGCCTATCTCGTATGGATTCCGGTCTTCGCGTTTTTCTGGGCCGGGTGGTCGATGTCGCGCACTGACGCGTATAAGGACGACGCCGAGCTAAACGGAATTATGGGCGTGCTGCTTCTGCTTCTCTCAGGCGCATTGCTGGTGGCGGGGATGACATCGTGGGCAGGCAGTTTTGTGGGCGATTCGGCAGGGCTGCTCGTGTGGCCGCTCTGGGCGCTGGGCTTGGCCTGGATAATGTTTGGCGTGGGCGTCACGGGCAAACTTGTGCGGCCGCTCCTGTACCTGCTGCTCGTATGGCCGCCCATTTACTCCTGGATTGTCAATGTTACCAATCCCATTTTAGAGAATCTCGCAAACGCCAGTCTGACTGTGTTTGCGCATTTCGCACCTTGGCTGCGCGTGAGTTATGTATACAGCGATTACTACGTCAAGCACGCCGGCCAGTGGTTTGGCGTGCAGGTGTCGTCGGTCTGCAGCGGGTCAGACAGTTTTCTGGCCATGCTTATCCTGTTGCCTATTATCCTTGTGTTGTTCGAGGGAACGGTTTTAAGGAAAGCGATCCTGATCGGCTTCGCGGCGGTCATGTCCGTCGTCATGAATCTCCTGCGTCTGATCATTCTGGTGATCTCCGGCCATCTGGTGGGCAGCAACTTCACCTTCGGCACGCTGCATCCGGTGCTTGGCATGATTCTGTTTGTCGTCACATTGATCATTCTGGCCCTGGTCGGCAAACTGATCGGCGTGCGCAGCAAAACGGTGCGAGCGACCAAATCCCTTCCGATTCCCGGCTGGATTCGCGCAGGCGTCGCAATGGCGGGCGCGCTGGTTCTGACGGTGCTGCTTTGGCCCATCTACAACTGGGCCGCCGGATCATTCGGCGCGCCGATTTCCGTCAATACAAACAATCTGTCACAGCTGATGCCGCAGATGGCTGGCTACAACCGCAGCATTTTGGGTACGTTTGACGAGACCAGCGTGCTGGGTCCTGGTTCGTATGGCAGAGCTTTTGCCTACAGCAATCGACAGGGCGTTTATATGATGGCGGAGGAATGGTGGACATACAATCTCAGCGCCCTGCAGAGTTACGGTGTAAATAACTGCCTGCTCTTTCACGGCTACAGCGTCTTGGGACGCCAGAATTTTAATGTTCACCCAGGAGTCGCGGCGCAAGCGTTCGCCGTGTTACTCCCGTCAAATGCGGCGGGCGGCAACTCCCGTGGCGCATTTGAAGACGTTGCCTATATCTATGCTGTGAAATACAAGGGGCGCAACGCATACATTCGCGCGGAGTTCATGACGCCCATCCGCTACGGGGTGCAGGTCAAGGGCCCACTGGCGTCGGTGCTGCCGTTGGCGCTCAAGGCGCAGTATGGCGCGAGCGGTTCAGCCGCGCAAACGCTGTCCGCGCTGCCAACGCTCACTGCGCCTGAGCGGAACAGTCTGCAGGCATTTGACTTCTTCGTGCGTACCTTTGCCAGGCAGAGCATGAAGACAGTTGTGAGCACAGCCCCGATTTCAACAGCGCCTGCCGCGAAGACCTGAGCATGACCGCTTTAGAATGACTGTTTGATCATGAAATAGGCCGCCTCCATTCCTGGATGGCGGCCTGCTTCATGATCGGTTTCAAATTAAGCTGGCTGCGCAACGAACACAAGTGGGTCAGCGCGCACGACGGCGTGCAAACCATACTATGCCGCCTGCGGCCAGTATGACTGGCAAAACGCCTGCAAGCGGCACTTCCGGCATTTGTCCCTGTGTCGGCGGTTCCACGAGAACTGTGCCGTTGATCGTAGGGTCCGTCGAGAAGAAGAACTCGTCCTCGCCGTTTTGGCCGTTCGATTGCGGCTGCTTATTGACGCCAAAGGTGCCGATCGTATAGTCGCCTGGCGTGGCGATGTTGAGCGGCAGAGTCACCGGATAAACGAACGGGTGGCTATTCACAAGTTGACCGCTAACCGAGAACTGTATGTCCTTGGCGTATTTCTCGGCCTTCTTCGGGTTCCCCTGAAAATTGTGGGCGGGATTGTAGAAGTTGAACGTCAGTGACGGAGGAACGTTTTTCAGGTTCGTCTCTGGCGTCTTCCCGCCTGGATTGTCCAGAACGAAATAGTAGGTCTGGCCTCCCGTCAACGCCGAGACGGGAGAGGTTCCGCTTTCCGCGTTTGCAAGCGTTGTGTACATGGACAGGGTTCCTTCTCCGTTCCCCCCATTGTCGCCGGACCCACCCGACTTGGCAAATGCAGCGCCGCCAAGGACGAGGCTGCCCGCCAGCCACAGCGCCAGCGCACCGCCAGCCGTCACGGCCGTTTTATGTCGGCGTTTCTTCCGTTGCATCATAAAATTATCACTCCCCCAAATGATGGCCTTCCATTTCTATGCGAGGCAAACTATAGCACAATGGCTTGCAGATTAAGCTAAAGTTTTCTTCAAGTTGCCAAACCCGAAACTTAAAGCACGCAAGCGAAAAACACTGATACCATACTAAGTAGTCTGTGAACACGCGCTGTTCCTTACGATGAACTGGAGTCCACGTTTCAGGCTGACTCCACAATCCATTGCAGAAAGGAGGTAAACAAATGAGAGGATGGAAACAAGTTTTGGTCACAGCAGGTTTGGCGGCAGGGTCCTTGGCGGTTACAGTGCCTGCATTCGCAGCCACAAACCAGCCAGTTACCCAGGAAGTCATGGTTTCTTCGGGCGAGACGTCTCTGATCCTGAACTTCCCGACACTTCAGGGAGTGGCGCTTACTCCTCCGCAGACGTTGCAGTTTGAATTTACGACTGCACCGCCAGGCGTGACTTCGAGTACAGCTCCGATTTACGAGACAGGAACCTTGTATGAAAGCAGTCCCGCTGTCAGCTACAAGATTCCGGTTCCGAACTACGGGCATACCCAGAACGTGTACGTGTCGATGACCTACACGTCTCCGGACCCGAATTCCAAGTACTATGCGGAAACAGTCGGTCCTTTGCTGGATACATTGCCAGAGGTTCCACTGGCGGCGGCTCTGCCGCTGGGAATGCTGGGCGTGTGGTTTGTGATGCGCAAACGGCGATTGAACGCCGCTCGTTGATATATTTATATTTGGGAGTATTGGGAAGCGCGGGCGGTCGAACCTGAACCGCTCGCGCTACCATAAAAATGTGCTAACTTTCCGTTCCTGAAACTCAGGCCGATTAGCCGCCAGATATTCTTCATACGGTGCTTGATATATTGCTATCTATAGCGGCGGCGGTGGGCAAAGCGAATTTTTTCATGAAATGGGAGAGATGACGATGAGTTTAGTGTTTCCAAGGCGAGTGAGCGAGAGCAGGGAGGGTGCCGCAGTATCCAGTGTGGCGCTGAGAGTTCCTTTTTCGATTCGCGAGGCCACAGTATTGGGCGTGTTTTCTGGTCTGTCTTCATTGGCGTTCGGGCTGTGGATGGTGTTTCACATGGGCCTCATTCAAGGCGATGCGTACGCCCGTGTTCTGAACGCCTATTACGTGCTCTATGGCGGCGGGTTTAATTTGGCTGCCGTTGGTTTTATATGGAATCCTCTTCCCAGTATTCTGGAGTTGCCATTCCTCCTGTTTCACAGTCTGTGGCCGCCTCTGCTTGACTACGGCGTGGCCGGGAATCTGGTGAGCGCGGTCTTTGCCGGGATTTCCGCTTACTACATGAATCGCATCCTGTGGCGTCTGGGTATCGGAAGGGCCGGACGTATTGTCTGGACGCTTGTATTTGTATTCAACCCCATGATTTTTTTCTATGGGGGCAATGGGATGTCCGAACCGATGATGATTGGTTCCCTGCTTGGGGCGCTGGATGGCGTAATCGGCTATGTGCAGGACACGGCTGATCTCAAGTCCCTGATCAAAAGCGGGATCTGGCTGGCGATTGGATTCCTGATTCGGTATGAGGCTGCGCCATTCGCCTTCTTTATAGGGCTCGGCGCCCTGGTGGGGCTGTGGCTGCAGGGCAAGAAGCGGACAGAACTGCAGGGAATGCTGACTGTGCTTGGATTGCCGATCGCCTACACGGGTGTGATGTGGGTGCTGGCCAACTGGATCATCATGAAAAACCCTCTTTACTTCGCCAACTCGCAGTATTCCAATACGGCGCAGCTTGGCACCGGTTCCTATGTGACGAAGTTCACGCAACTGTCGCTTCACCACATCGGTCAGTCCGTGCTGACGGTGATTCACTTTGCTTTGCAGTTCCCTCCGGTCATACTGGCGTTCGTGCTGGTTGCCCTGATGGTCGTGCGCAAGCGGCCCGATCCGGTGGCATTTGTCCTTCTGGGGGCTGCCGTTGCCGTGCCCGCGCTTCAGGTCGCGATGCTGTACAAGGGCATCTCTGGTTTGTGGGCGCGCTACTTTATCATGTATATTCCGACCGGAATCCTGCTGGCGGCCTATCTCGTTCGCATTGCACGCGGGAACTGGCGGTGGCGGTTTTGGCTGCTGTCGGGATTGACGGTGCTGCTGGTGTGGGGAGACTTCCAGACGTTCCAGTCGCAGTTGCGCCCGGATCTTGGGCATGGCGATCGGGGAACATTCAAGGTTATCGAGGCGGGTCATCCAGTGATTAGTACAGTGGGCAATTTCGGCGGGGCGGTTTCGGTCGCTCATATTTTGTCTTTCAAGGGTATTGCTCACTACATCAATGTGCGTCCACACCTGATTGTGTTGGCTGACACATTTGTCAATGGCGAAATGACTCCATTCATGAAACAGGATTCCCAGTTGGTGATCACGAGCGATCCGCAGTTCAACTCTGACCTGAAAAACCCCTTAGGTCGCATTAACGCCTTTCTGGTGCCGAAACCTGTGGGGGTGGCGGCGTTGGACGCCATCAACTACCAGTACCCTGGATTATGGGCGGGTCATGTGCCGTGGACACATCTCATCAAACAGTTTCCTGGCCCTTTGCAGGACAGACTCTATCTTGTCACGAGAAATGCTCCCTAAAGTAAATCGTGTTTCACGCACTCTAAAGTTTTCTTAATGTCGCCAAGCGTGAATTTTAACCTACTTCAACAAATGACTTGGTATGATATGAGTAGAAATGCGAGTGCGGAATATTCGTTATGACGAATGCGTACTCGATACAGGAGGTTTCTCATGGCAGTGGAGATTCCGGTCGAACAGAGCAGAAGAACGGGCACGCGCAGGCACAATGGGTCACTCGCCTGGATTTATGCATGGGCGATTGGCAGCACGCTTCCTCTGATTCCCTATGCCACTCCTTTGTGGTCCGGCGCCTTGGCGGATACTCCGTATGCGTACCTGGTGTGGATTCCTGTATTCGCATTTACATGGGCGGGTTGGCAACTGCGCAGAGCGCTCAGTTACAATGACGATGCAGAATTGAACGGAATTATGGGAATTCCGATGCTGTTGTTGGCGGGGTCTCTGTTGGTGGCAGGCATCAGCATATGGCAGTATTACTTTGTGGGGCAAAGCGCCGGTCTGCTCATCTGGCCGCTGTGGGCACTGGGGCTGGCTTGGCTGGTGTTTGGGGTTGGCGTGACAAAGTATCTGATTCGGCCGTTGGCCTACCTATGGCTCTGTTGGCCGCCTCTCTATTCGTCCATTGTCAGTATCACAAATCCCGTTCTGGAGGACTTCGCGAACCGGTTTGTGACTGATCTGGCGCATAAATTTTCGTGGCTGGCGGCCAGCAGCCCGGTTGGCGTCTATCTGGTCATGTTTCACCACCAGTCCGTGACAGTGTATGTCACGTCGGTATGCAGTGGGGCGGACAGTCTTCTGGCGGTGGTTATTCTGTTGCCCATCGTGCTGGTGACGTTCACTGGTCCGCTCTGGAAGAAGAGCCTGTCCATTTTGTTTGCAGCGTTTCTGGCTTTGCTGGCCAATTGGCTGCGTCTGGCCGTGATCATCTTTTCAATTCATGTACTGGGCCCCAATTTTTCGCTTGGCATTCTTCATCCGGTGCTCGGAATACTATTGTTCATTGCAATGGTGGTCGCCGTTGTGAAATTTTCCCACTGGCTGGGACTTGAGAATCGCAAATTTAAAAAGGGGCAAACGATTCGGACGCCAGGCAGGGTGCGGGTCTCAATGTCGATTTTATCTGTGAGTGCGCTCACGGTGCTGTTGTGGCCGCTGTATCAGGGAGCGCCGGGAACTGATCACACGCCGATTCCAGTGGCGTCGAATGTATTGCCAAAGCTGATGCCCAAGGTGCTTGGGTGGTCGGTGAACCCGATTGGAAACTATGATGCAGCCTCGATTTTAGGACCGGGAGCGGTCAGTACGGCGGTGACGTATCGGTCTATCTATGGCGATCAGGTGCTGTCGGAATGGTGGTGGACGTATCAGCCCATTTCTTTACAAGGGTACACGGAACATGATTGCCTCCTGTTTCACGGAGCGCAGATCATTGACCAGCGCCCCCTGTCGATTGCCCCAGGCATCACCGCGACAGTGTACACTGTGTTGTTGGCGCCCGCCGCAATCGGAAGCCCGCGAAATCTATACCTGGATACGGTGTACACCTATTCAGTCCGGTATCATGGGCGAGTGGCGTTCATCCGTTCCGAGACGGCGACGCCAGTGGCCTATTTCATTCATCCGAGTAATCCGCTTGTATCGGCGATGCCCTCTGCACTGAGTATGCTTCTGGCAAACCACGGATCGCCGCCGCAAACGGTGGGTCTGCTGAACACGGATCAGACGACACATCTGGAAAACTACTTCTCCCTTGTGCATGGTATGGCGCGACACATCTTCAGAGATCCCAAGGCGGCGCCAGCCCCATCGAAAGCACTGAATGCATGACGGACGGCACGGAACGAACGGCGCGCGGAGTTTGGTGTGACAACCACATGCCGGGAACTCGACAGCGTAAACGCAAGTGTCTTGTTGTCCATTTCCCTTGAAACAAGAACAACTGTTAGGGTATCGATATAAGGGGGTAAGAGATATGACTGGCGGGAAAAAAGCATTGATTTTCGGCGGGATGGTCGCTGCTTCTTTGGCGATGACGATGACAACTTTTGCAGCTTCACCGAACAATCCACCTCTGCGATTGCATGCACAGACCGCCGCGCATGCAACGCAACCGATTCACAAGTTTACGGCGCGCAAGGGTGAGAAATATGTAATCCTGAACTTCCCGGTTTTCAAAGGAGCAGATTTGACGGCTCCAAAGACTCTGCGGTTTGTGTTTACTGTGGCGCCTGCCATTGTGCCAATCGGCCAGATTGGCAGTTCGGGCACTCTGCCGATCATGGAAACTGGAACCCTGTATTCGACGCATCCAGTGCGATACAGGATTCCGCTGCCAAACTTCGGCCGCGCCGTGAATGTCTACGTGTCCATGAATTATATATCTCCGACTCCAAACTCCAAGTATTATCAGGAGACCGTGGGGCCGCTTGTGGATACACTGCCGGAAACGCCGTTGGCAGCGGCTCTTCCGTTTGGAATGCTGGGCGTGTGGTACGTGATGCGTAAACGGCGCGTGAATGCACACGATTAAATCGCGTGGAAACCATTGTGTTTTACGCAATGGTGTGCTAGTCTTACCACAGTAATAAGGAAGTTATTGCATAGTAAGATCATACAAAGCCAATGACAAGGGCAAACTTGACGAAAGTCAAGGACGCAAAACTAAAGGGGCTTCCCGTAGCAATTGCTGCGGTTGCCAGCCAGTTACCAAGGCGGAGAATTCGTGATAGCAGGCGAACTCCCCTTATGGGAGTTCGCCTTGTCTTTGCAGTGAATAGGGGATATCACTGTCATGCTGTCACGTCGCCTTCAAGCCATTGGCACTGCACTGTTATCGCTGGTTTTCATCATTGATCCGGGAAGTGTCCTGAAGGCCGCTGCGGCGGCACATGCGACGACAACGGTTCAGCATCCACTGCGCTCTGCTGCGCAAGCGGCGACTCCAACTGGGTTGCACACCGCCGTTCCAATCGTAAAATGGAATTTTGGCGTGAATATCGGATCCTGGGATGCCCAGATGCCCAGTGCGAGTACACCTCCCCTGATTTCCCAGATGGGGTTTGGATACACTCAGTATCCGAATCTGTGGAATTTCGACTGGAAGACCAACACTCTCTATCACTGGACGCAGGGTCGGTTAGGGGTGAACATCCAGCCCTATACCATGATTGACTGGGCGAGCATGCTGTCGCAGACAAAGACGCGGGGGCTTTTTATATTTAACATTGGGCCAAGCACTGCCTGGAATCCGAACAGTGAGGCGCAGCAGGCGCTGCAACTGATCAATTATGTCGTGTCGCACCATATTCGTATTCGGGCGATTGTCGTGGGGAGTGAGGAGTATACCAACTGGGGAACTCCGGGCCATCTTCTCAAGACTCCCCAGAACTACGCTGCGGTTGCCAAGGCTGTGGCCATTGCCATCCATGGCGTTGATCCGTCCATGAAAGTCGGCGTGGACATCGTCTCTGGAACAGGGAGCTCTCTCTACACGACGGAAAAGCTGTGGAACCAGGTCGTGTTACGCGAGGATGGGCCGTATGTGCAGTTTGTCAGCGTTCACACCTATATTAATCCCAATGCCCGAAGCGACTCTGGACTCCTGAGTTCGCTTTCCATCATCCCGCCCATCGTCGCGGAAGCGCAGGCTGAAATTGCCCGCAATGTGCAGGGATCGCAGCCGCAGATCTGGATTACGGAGTTCAATCCATCACAACAGGAACCGCCTCAGACAATCCGGAGAATTTATGGCGTTGCACTGACTGAAAGCATGATTCTTTGGTTGGCCAGCGGCGCTTCTCAGGTCGATTGGTGGTCGCTGCACGGCGATGCTCACCAGTGGCTTGCAAATGGCACAGTCGCTTCTCAGGCTGATGAAACTCCGGGTACACCGTATGGACTCTTCTCTCTGGCAGGGGAAGGTCTCGGGCCGCAACTGCCACTGAATCAACTGTACCCGTCTGGGGTTGCCTACGAAAATCTGTTGCAGGCAGTCGGTTCCGGGGGTGTGCTTACAACGACGTATTCCGGCTCTACGCTCGTTGCCTCGATTGTATCTGGACTCACGACGACATGGTTTGGCATTAATAACACGTCCGTGCCACAGACCGTGGGCATAAACGGCCAACAGGTTGTGATCGCACCGACTTCGCTGGTTGAGATGCATTCTGCAAATTCCGTGACTACATCGTCTGCAGCTATGAAAACTGCTTCGAACCCGGTTAACCCCAAGGCGTCCAACGTCTCGTTAGTCGCCGAAACGCCGACGATCACGAGTTACACGATGTCAATGACGCCATCGGGAATGCTTGTGACGGTTGCTGGGAAAGGGTTTGGATCGAACCGCGGCCAGGGCTATGTCTATCTCAGCGACAACGGGATCAACTGGGGCGCGCCGCAGGATGACTATAAGGTGAACGTGCAGAGTTGGACTGACAATCAGGTGAAGTATTTTCTGCCGACGCAAGGTCAACCCAATGCAGGCAGCGGGGTGGTTCCGGGATCAGCGGCCAATATGCTGATTGCGGCTGGGAGTGGAGAGGTTTCCGCCGAATGCAGCGTAACCATTCCTGCAGTTCCAGTACCGGGGATATCAGGCGTTTCGATTGATGCGCAGACTGGAGTTGTCACGGTCAATGGTACGAACTTTGGCAGTGTACAGGGAGCGGGGTACATCACTCTTACTCAGAATGGCGTCAACTGGGGAGCTCCCAGTGACTGGTATAAGGTGCGCATCGACTCCTGGAGCAGCGCACAGATCACGTTTACTCTTCCTGGATTCAGCGGCGGTATCGCGAACACGACGCCGCTTGCGGGCGGGAATGCCGGTCTGCGCGTAACGAATGGTTCTGGTGCGACAGCAACCGGGTACAGTCTGACAATCCCGACAACTTGAGATGACGGCTTCGATTGGACGGGCCGTTTTACTTTAGGAAGAAACGGCTTGAGTGTCTGTGTCAACTGCGCTTGCAAGGTAAGGCAGGGAACTGGAATGCGGAGAAACACTCAGTCCATGAATGGTTTTCTCCCAGTAAGAGGGCCGCGTGATCAACTGTAAGAGACCTTTCCAGGCTCCAATCGACATGAATGCCCAGTAGATAGGCGATAGAATGGCGAGGCCGATGAGTTCCCAACGCTTTCGACGAGCCAGTCCCACAATATTGGCGTACATGAAGGCAAAGTTCCCCACAGCCAGATTGAGGAGAGCAAGGTAGTAGACCCAGCTTGGGAAAAGATTAACGATAAATGCATTTTGACCGAACACGAACCACCAGAAAGTCATAATCCAGAATACGGGATTCAGGAGGAAGACAAGCGGTGTTCCTCCTATAATCATTTGGAAACCCAGAAATCCTTTCAGTCCAAGTTCGCGCCTGAGTGCAACGGGATGTCTCATGTGCACCAGCCATGTTTGGATGTAACCCTTGACCCATCGCGAACGTTGCCGAATCCAGTTCACGAAGTCCGCATTGGCTTCCTCATAGGTGGTGGAATCCATGATGAGAGTTCGATAACGCGCTTTGTGAAGACGAATGCCCAGATCGGCGTCTTCCGTCACATTGTAAGGATCCCAGGCGCCCATTTCGCGAAGGGTCTCCGTACGGAAATGGTTCGATGTTCCACCGAGTGGAATGGGAACATTCATGGAGAACATGCCAGGCAGAAGGAGATCGAACCAGTTGGCGTACTCCGCAGTGAACCATCGCGTCAAAGCATTCTGGGAGTGGTTGAAGTAGGACAGTTTTGCCTGTACGCATGCGATCTCGTCGGTAGACTGACGAAAGACAGCGATGGCCTTCAGCAATTGGTCTGGTTCCGGGATATCCTCTGCATCGTAGATGACCACGTATTCTCCACGGGCGGTCATAAGTCCGTAGTTGCAGGCTTTGGGCTTGGTCCGCGGAAGCGATGCCGGTACAAGCACCAACTCAATGTAGTTTGGCAGATTGGCGTCTTTCGCCGCCTGTATGGTCTCAATGTCGTCGGATTCAAGCAGAAGCTTGACATCCAGACGGTCTTTTGGGTAATGCAGGCCCATCAGCGCCTTGGTAAGTACGGGCAGGACGGCAGTTTCCTTATACAGAGGAACCAGGATCGTGTAGGCAGGCAGGGAGTGTAAGTCGACCTGTGACAATGCCACTGAAGTTACAACCTTTTCGCTCGCAGTCTTTGTTGCCCGATACATCATCCGAAAGCGGAACGCGCTGTATGAGAAATAGAACAGTTGGATCACTGCACTCAGAAATGCCGTAACGAGCGGTGCGTTTAAGACGCATCCCGCCGCCACAACTCCAGTCAGCAAAGCGCCAGTAACGATCTGCCCTTTGGATAACTGTTTATGGGCGGAATTTTCCGGGTCCGTTTCAAGTAAAGCTTCGCGACTTTGGCGTTCGTGATCAAACCCGTAGCGCATTTTTAACCCAGCCGCGATGTCGCGATACCCTGTTACGAACACTTTGACTGGCCTGTTTAGCCGCTGTTCCAATGCAGTGATCGTCTCGGCGTCGAATGGATCGGCCATCGCAATCATGAGAATACGATCATTCATGTATAACGGTACTGCGAGATGGCGAGTCCAGAACCGCTCTGCAACGACATTCCACACCTCGTGAACGGAGGGGTCAAGGAAAAGCGGGCTCGGGATTCCATCGTTCAGCAAATCGATAAGCGGTACTCCCGCCTGCCTCGCCAATCCTTTCGCGACATCCCAATGATTGATTGAATTCGTACTCGCCAGCAGCGCTCCAATGCGGCTGCCGCTACTTCGCTGGAGCTCAAGCGCTTTGACAATGTCGGCCGATTTAATGCGTTCTGTCGCTAGCAGAAGACCTCCCAGTCGACGATCGTCCATATCGTCTGGCAAGCCATAAACACGATCCTGAGCCCAGCGAAGATCCTCAGACTCCACCAGACACATGTGTACTGCAACTTCCATTTTGTCGGCAACCTGTCTGATTCTTAGGGAATGGCAATCCAGAACGGCAAGGTAAACGACCCCAGCAACTTCCTGAATCGGCAAAACGCCAAACTCTCTCGCCGCCTCTGGACTGACCAGTTTGGCTATTCTGGGATCGACCGGATCAATCAGTGCAGAGTTTGCACCCATGCGATAGGGGCGCAGGCAAAAAAAAGCGGGCATTGTCTGGTGCGGCGCACTTTCCGTGAAGTGCTCAACCATTTGTTTCATGCTGATTTTCCCCTTGGCATAATATGTACGGTTTCTCCGTTTACTGTCACTGATCTGATGTCGCTTCTGTTCTGCAGTTTCGCAATAATTGAGGCGTAATCTTTCGCATATCCATCGATGCGGTAAAATCCATCCCGAAACACACGAAACCGAATCATCATCTCTGGAGACGATTCAATATCTTCAACAAGTGTTACAATAATCCCCAGTGTATCCGTGGGTCCTATCATAAGTGTCAGCGGTTTTACAGCAGCGTCTGCACCCTGAGGTGTATCCACACGCTGTCTGCGCAGTGTCGCAACCGTAACCTTGTATTCTTCGAGATCTCCCTGCAACTGTTCAATACGCGCGCGAGATCTCTCCAGTTCCGCTTTCATTCGTGCGCTGTCGTCTTTTAATGAAGCAATGGTGCGATCCACTTCTGTCCGTCGATATCCAAAAACACTTGTACTCAATGACATGTCTTTCAATCCTCCGCTTAGGAAAGTTTATCGTTGCTCACTGAATCATAAGAGGTAATACGTTCTCTGACAAGATCATGAAGAGGCCTGCCGACGCCGCCTTGCCGAGCTGTCATGTAAGCGAAATCATACTTGCTGTGCAAGGGATTTAATGATCTCTGCAGAGTACTTTTCAGCGCTCGTTGCGAGCGATCTAAAGATTTCTTAGTCAATATTTGATTCTCCTTTTGAAAACTCGACTGATCGATTGCGCATGACAGATGCGCATGGCAGAGGATTAAAATCTCTTTAACATCTAAAGTTATCTGTCTTGCAGTGTCGGATATGCAGGGTGGTTATGCGGGGAATACGGGCATTTTTGGCTCTCCAGGATCTTAAAGTCCTGGCTTTTGACTGGTGTTGGCCTCCGTTGACAGCGTCATTTTACGTGCATAGCATAGTAAACAGTTGATATTCCCGAGTAGGGAGGAACGTTAGTGCGATTTGTTCAGTTTGCTCTGGTGGGTGTTTTGAATACAATGGTCGACTTCGGGATGTTCGTAGTCTTACAGAGTATTTTTCATATGAACCTGTACACGGCCAATGCAATAGCCTACATGCTCGCGGTTGTGAACAGTTTCCTGATGAATAAGTACTGGACCTTTTCCGACCATGCGACGAGTCGACTCATCTTGCAGGACTTTGGTCTATTCACGATCGGCAATGTTGTTGGTTTGACAATCAGTACGCTGATTATCTACGCGAGCACCTTTTTTATGCCGTCTGTTCTGGGCAAGGTTTTGGCAATTGCCGTCGTGTTTCCATGGAACTACTGGTTCAGTCGCAGATTTGTCTACATTTTATCCGTATAAGGAGGGGTACTCTTGATCAACCGCAATAGTGAAAACCCCATTTTGTCTCTCATCGTTCCTATGTACAATGAGTCATCCAACATCATTCCTTTTTATGATCGCACTTTGGCAGTTCTTCAGGAAATCGGCTTGAGCTGGGAGATGATTTGCGTTAATGACGGGAGCAAAGACGATACGTTGTTGCGCCTGGCTGATCTTCATCGCAGGGATCCGCGCGTCAAGGTAATTGATCTATCCCGAAACTTCGGTAAGGAATGTGCATTGACTGCCGGTCTGGATTACGCAAGAGGACAAGCCGCAATTCCGATGGACGCTGATCTGCAGGATCCGCCCGAGGTGTTGGGTGAACTGGTGGTCAAGTGGCAGAGCGGGTATGACGTTGTCAATGCGGTTCGCGTGACGCGCGACGGCGATACTCGTTTGAAGAAGTTAACGGCGTATCTGTTTTATCGCCTGATCAATAAAATGGTGCGCTTTGAACTTCCAGCCGACATCGGCGACTTCAGACTGTTGTCCCGTCCGGTGCTTGATGCCCTTGACGGCCTTAAAGAGCGCAGACGTTTTATGAAGGGGATTTTTGCTTGGGTGGGCTTTAAGACTACCAATGTCTACTATACGCGGGAGCCCAGATATTCAGGAAAGAGCAAGTGGGGATATTGGAAGTTGTGGAATTTTGCCATTGAAGGGATCACGTCGTTTACGCAGGTTCCCCTGCAACTGGCGTCATATCTTGGGCTGTGCGTATCGGCGGGGGCATTTTTTTATGGAATTTATATCATCTTCAAGACACTGGTATTGGGCAATCACGTCGCAGGGTACCCTTCCATGATGGTGGTGATCCTGTTCCTGGGCGGGGTGCAACTGGTTGCGATGGGTGTCATGGGCGAATACATTGGGAGAATTTACGAAGAAAGCAAAGAGCGGCCGATCTATCTCGTGCGCCAGCAACTTGGGATAGGCGGCGCGGGGCCCGTTCCCATGATATATCCTGTCGATCTTCGCATGATGACGGGTACGGGGCGTGATCCGGTGGTGCAGGAAGTACAGGCCGGGATATCGTAGAAACTTTTGCTGCTCTTGCCACACAAATGAACTGAAAGTAGATGATTGAGTGAAACTGGTGCTTCTTTCGGGTGGATCGGGCAAGCGGTTATGGCCGCTTTCGAACGATGTGCGCTCGAAGCAGTTTCTGCGGGTGCTACAGAATGAACAGGGCGACATGGTTTCGATGCTGGAGCGGGTCTGGTCGCAACTTGCAGACCTGGACGCACAGGATAACGCGTATGTCTGCGCTTCGCACGCTCAAACGGACATTATCTACTCCCAATTGGGCGATGTGAGTGTGATTGTGGAACCGATGCGCATGGATACGTTTCCCGCCATCGCTCTGGCGACGCTGTATCTGTCGCAGGATACCCTGGTGGATGAAGTGGTGGCGGTGGCGCCTGTCGATCAGTATGTAGACAAGGCCTTCTTTAAAGCGGTTCTTGATCTGCCAAGGACGCTTGACGACTCTGGCGCCGATCTGGCTCTGCTCGGTGTACGCCCGCTGTGTCCGTCGAGTCAGTTTGGATATATCCGCGTCGAACAGGCGGGTGGTCATGCTCCCTATCGACGTGTCGATTCCTTTACGGAGAAGCCCGATCGTGATCGCGCTGCCCGACTGGTTGCAGAAGGGGCGCTCTGGAACTGCGGCGTGTTCTGTTTTCGAGCGTCTTACCTGATCAACCTTCTTCGCGAACGGGGGTATCCGACCACCTATCGGAACATGGTTGAACAGTTTGATCAGATGCCGCTGCGCAGTTTTGATTACGAGGTGCTGGAGTCGAGCGAGTCTATCGTGGTGACTCCCTATGATGGCGCGTGGAAAGACATGGGCACCTGGCCCGTGCTGGCGCCTGAACTGAAAAATGACTTTATAGGGCGTGGAGTGGCCGAGCGTTGTGAAGACTCTCAGGTGATTAACGAGTTGAAAATTCCGATCATGGCGGTGGGGCTTCGCAACATGATTGTGGCGGCGAGCCCAGATGGAATCCTGGTTGCGGACAAAGAACATGCAGGCGATATCAAGAGCCTGGTTGCGCAGTTCGCAGGACGGCCCATGTTTGAAGAACGCCGTTGGGGTTATTATCGCGTGTTGGATCACTGTAAACTGGCGGATGGATCCGAGGCTCTGACAAGGCACTGCACTCTGCGAGCTGGCGCGAACATGAGCTATCAGCAACACCTGTTGCGCGAAGAGGTCTGGACGGTCATTCATGGTCGGGGCGTGCTGGCGCTTGACGGCGCACTTGTGAAGGTGGCGGCGGGAGACGTGATTCGGGTGTGTCCTGGTCAGTGGCACGCATTGATGGCGGAAGAAGACCTCGCGATCATTGAAGTGCAACGTGGACCGGAACTGACAGAAGCGGATTGCACACGGCGATTTCAGGAGTGGGATGACATTCTGGAGTGCTGTTGCGATGTGGTTGAGAAGTAAGCAGGCAGTCGATCGGGAGGTGTAGGAAATGCCGAGAATAGCGCCATGGAGTCATTTTACACGATCGCTGCGCGATAGTTTGAGTCAACTGAGCAACATCATTCCTACATCTACCTTCTTCATTGTGACGATGCAAGACGGATTCTTCACACTGGTAAGACTGTTCCACAGAGAAAATGAGAGTTCCGACGACCTGACGGTGCTGCGCCTTTCGGAACTCGCGGGATTTGAGCTCATGCACCAGACGCAGTCGGTGATCATCGCGGACACCTCGAACCATGCGAAAGGCGAGGCGTTGGCTGCGCAACGGATCGGCGCTTACATGGGCGTGCCGATTCTGCTC
>JAKADD010000346.1:2773-3410 GCA_021820825.1 Bacillota bacterium | reverse complement strand
TTAAGGAAACTGTCCATGACACCTTGCAACAAGGTTTATATGGATGGGAGGTCACAGATATTGTCGTGACGCTTACCCACACTGGCTACTCGAGCCCGGTGACGACGGCAGGCGATTTCCGAAAGCTCGTTCCCCTTGTGCTAATGGACGCACTGGTTCAAGCGGGCGTCGATGTTTATGAGCCCATTCATCAGTTCGAATTGACTGTGCCTGCCGACGCGATGAGCAAAACCATGTTCAATTTGTCTGGAATCAACGCGATTGTCAATGAATCGGTTTTGCGCAAAGACATCTGTTTCATTAAAGGCACGCTTCCCGTGGCAGCCGCAGAACGATTCAGGGCAAGTCTGCATTCTTTTACTCAGGGCGAAGGCGTGATGGTGGCCGAGCCCTGTGGATTCACCAAAATGCATGGCGATGCGCCGACACGGACACGAACGGATCACAATCCACTTATTCGACACGAATACTTGCTCCATATTCTTCGTGCTTATTGAGTATTGGTAAATCGGCTTCTTCCGATCAACGTCAATTGGTGGAAAACCCGCTTGGCCGGGATCGTATGCTGTGCCGAGGCGAGTTCGGCGCAGCCGTGTTTGAGAAGCGGCACAGCATACGATCCCGGCGGGCAGGGAAG
>JAKADD010000346.1:0-2763 GCA_021820825.1 Bacillota bacterium | reverse complement strand
TTTCGGGATAGGTCAGGTGAATTTGCACACGCACCTGTGATATAGTGCTAACGTCAGGCGGTGGCTGCTTTCCATGAATACAGATGACTATCAGTTTATCCTGCCGGAGCATTTAATTGCACAAAGTCCAGCACCTGTTCGCAGCGATTCACGTCTCATGGTGCTGGACAGAACAACAGGCGTCATTGAGCACAACCGTTTTTTTGATCTGCCCGAGCTGTTGGAGGCCGGTGATCTGCTTATTGCGAACAATTCGCGCGTGATTCCTGCGCGCCTGATTGGAGTCAAGGAAGCAACAGGCGCTGTCATTGAATTGTTGCTGCTGCGTCCGCTGGCGACTACGGGTGCATGGGAGGTGCTGGTGCGCCCTGCAAAGCGGGTCAAACTAGGTCAGCGCATCGTGTTTGGCGCAGGCGAGTTATCGGCCACGGTGCTGGATGTGCGCGCAGATGGGGCGCGAGTGGTGGAGTTTTCAGCGAGCGGAGAGGTGTTTGACGCCTTGCTTGAGACATTTGGGCGCTTGCCGCTGCCGCCTTACATCAGGGGCTGCCTGGATGATCCCGAACGGTATCAGACGGTCTATGCCAGAGAACGCGGTTCCGTGGCGGCGCCGACGGCTGGTCTTCATTTCACGCCCGAATTATTGGACAGACTGCGCGCAAAAGGCGTGGAAATTCGCTATATCACACTGCACGTCGGGATTGGCACCTTCCGTCCCATGCAGAGTGAGCGCGTGGAAGAACACCGGATGCATGAAGAATGGTACACCGTGTCCGAGGACATTCTCAGCGCGGCGGACGAGACGAAGGCGCGCGGCAGGCGCGTGGTCTGCGTCGGCACGACCACCGTGCGCGCGCTTGAATCAGCATGGATTGCCCGCAACGAGACGATGCGCGACGCTTTGCCCGCAGAAGGCGCGGCTGGGCAATACTCCGGATACACGGATATCTTTATCATTCCCGGCTTTTCATTTCACGTGACAGACGCGCTCATCACCAATTTTCATTTGCCGCGCTCCACGCTGCTGCTGCTCGTATCCGCGCTCATTGGGCGAGAACGCCTGTTGCAGGCGTATGAAACTGCGGTGGCAGAGGGGTACCGATTCTACAGTTTCGGCGACGCCATGTTGATCGTATAGCGAAACTTGGATTTTTCGCAAATTCTTCAGACGGAGAAGGTTTTTACAATGAGCGCGCTGTCATTCACCCTGCTTGCCTCCTGCCCAGATACAGAAGCCCGGCGGGGAAGAATTCGCACTCCCCACGCCGTGATTGAAACACCAGTCTTCATGCCCGTGGGAACTCAGGCGACCGTGAAGACGCTCAGCCCCGAGGAACTGATAAACATTGGAGCTCACATTATATTATCCAATACATACCATCTGCATCTTCGTCCGGGGGAGGACATTGTGCAGGAAGCGGGCGGGCTGCACAAGTTTATGAATTGGCCGCGGGCCGTTCTGACAGACAGCGGGGGTTTTCAGGTGTTCAGTTTATCGCCGCTGCGCAAGATTTCTGAAGAAGGCGTGGAATTTCGTTCGCACATCTCGGGAGAAAAGCGTTTCCTGAGCCCTGAGAGATCCACGCAGGTGCAGAATGCCCTTGGCGCTGACATCATCATGGCGTTTGACGAATGCCCTCCGTATCCGGCTGATCGCGAATATGTGCGACTGTCCCTGGAACGGACAGCGCGCTGGGCCAGGCGTTCGCAAACCGCTCATAAGCGCCCAGAGGAGCAGGCGCTGTTTGGCATTATCCAGGGTGGCATGGACCTGGATCTGCGTAAGCAGGCCGCCCTGGAGTTGGCGGAAATGGATTTCCCCGGCTATGCGATCGGGGGCCTCAGCGTCGGGGAACCGAAGTCGCTGATGCTTGAGGTGTTGTCAGCCACGACGCAGTGGATGCCGCGGGATCGCCCCCGCTATCTGATGGGTGTGGGCGCGCCGAACGATCTGTTTGAGGGCGTCATGCGCGGGATCGACATGTTCGATTGCGTGTTGCCCACAAGGATTGCGCGCAATGGCACGGTGTTCACTGCGCACGGTAAACTTGTCGTCCGCAACGCCGCCTATGCGAGGGATTACAGTCCACTCGACGAAAACTGCGGCTGTTACGTGTGTAAAAACTACTCACGGGCGTATATACGGCACCTGATCAAAGCTGACGAGACGTTTGGAATCCGGCTCACTTCGTATCACAATGTGGCCTTTCTGGTGAAGCTCATGGAGGATATCCGCCGAGCCATCGAAAATGGAACTTTTCTCGCCTTGCGCAAGGCATTTTACGATGCATACGGTTATAATGATGAGGCGGTGTCACACCCTGAATACCCAAGTTAGCATAGTGGTTCCATACGCTGGTGTCGACGGCGAGAAGCACCGTTACTATTCTGCAGTCAAAAGGAAGATGATACGATGAATAGCAGCACCCTGGTTCAGTATCTGCCGCTTGTCCTGATCTTTGTTGTATTCTATTTTCTGCTTATTCGCCCGCAACAAAAGCGTCAACGCGAACGCAACTCACTGTTGCAGTCGCTGCAAATAGGCGATCAGGTCGTAACAATCGGCGGATTGCACGGCGATATTACGGCCATAGACAACACTACTGTGAAGTTGCGCATCGCGAGCGACACGGAAGTCACGATGGAACGCAGTGCGGTCAACGCCGTTCGCAAGGATTAGCCGATGGTGACGATCAAGACTCCGGAGCAGATTGCCCTGATGCGGGATGCAGGCAAACTGCTTGCACTCTGCCACCAGGAGAT
>JAKADD010000345.1 GCA_021820825.1 Bacillota bacterium | reverse complement strand
CTCCAATTGACGAGCGTTGCAGGCAAGAAATTTGACCATTTCAAAGGACTCTCGATGGTGCTTCTGGGGGCTGTTCTTTGGGGAGTATCCGGCACCGCCGCCCAAGTGCTGTTTCAGCGTTATGGATTTGATCCTGCTTGGTTGGTCGCTGTACGGATGAGTATTGCGGGCCTGCTGCTTTTGATCGGCGTTGCGATAGGCCGAGGTCCGATTCATACGCTGGCGATATGGAAGGATAAAAAAGATGCGGTGAGATTGGTCCTCTTGGGGATCATCGGATTGCTTGGCGTCCAATATTCTTATTTTGCATCTATTCAGTATGGCAATGCTGCCACAGCCACGATGCTTCAGTATATGAGTCCTATTTTTATTACCGTGTATGTGGCATTGCACCGTCGAAGCATGCCGCGCGCTTCGCAATTAACGGCTGTGTTCCTTTCACTCACTGGCGCTTTTCTGCTCGTTACAAATGGCGATTGGCACAGTTTTTCTGTTGCGCCGCCGGCTGTGGTGTGGGGATTGATTTCAGCCATAACTGCGGCGTTTTACACGCTGTATCCCAGAGGGCTGTTGCAGAAATACGACGCTGCAACCATTGCGGGATGGGGAATGCTCCTTGGCGGTATTGGAATGAGCTTTATCGCTCCGCCGTGGTATTTTTCCGGGCAAAGTTCATGGGGCGCCTGGTGGCTTGTCAGCTTTGTGGTCTTGTTTGGAACTCTTATTGCGTTTTACGTCTACATTGCGAGCCTGAAATACATCTCCGCCTCAGAAGCGAGTGTTCTGGCATGTGGCGAACCACTGTCTGCCTCCATTATTGCCGTTGCATTTTTACATGTACAGATGGGGTTGACCTCAATTATCGGAGGGGTGTGCATCATTGGTACCGTCACGATTTTGGCCCGCAACGGGTCCGCAGAATCAACTTGATCGCTTTGCATTGAACAGGTCGTAAATGACCCAGGGGGGCTCAAAGGAGCACCTCCTTATTGCAATAAGAAAGGATAGGGATTCATGTGCGAATACTCCCCAAGGCGCCTGACCTACTGCGGGAGACGGCGTTTCGCCGATACTGGTTTGGTCAATCGTTGTCGCTCCTGGGCGGACAGATCAGCATGCTGGCATTCCCACTCACCGCAGTGCTGGCTTTGCACGCCAGTGCGGAAGGGGTGGCGCTGCTCACCGCTCTGGGAAGCCTCCCGTCTTTGCTGTTTTCAGTTCCTGCGGGAAGCTGGGTCGAGCGCCGCGGACGTCGTCGGCTAACGATGATGATGGCAGATGTGGGGAGGGCTTTTTTCATCACATGCATTCCATTTTCCTACTTTCTCCACATCTTGAGTCTTCCGCTGTTGATGGGCATCTGGTTTTTGAGCGGCGCCTGCTCCGTCTTCTTCCGGGTGGCGTCCAGCACGCTGTTTAGCGCTCTGGTGCCTCGCGAGCAGTATGTGGAGGCCAATTCGCTGATGCATACCTCGCGCGCCATCGGATTTTTGATCGGCCCGAGTCTCGGGGGCTTCTTGATTCAGGCGCTCTCGGCGCCGGTGGCGCTGTTGGCTGATGCTCTCTCTTTTCTCATGTCCGCCGCATCCTTGGCAGCCATCCATCCGGAGGAACCGCCCTGCGCCGTGTCGCCAAAGCGAGATGTCGGCGCCGGATTGCGTTTTATCCGCTCATCTCCGGTGCTCAGTAGTCTCTTGGCTGCGGAAGGAACAATGAGCCTCTTTCAGGCAGTTTTTATGGCCGAGTATATTTTGTATGGCACCCGTTTTCTCGGCATTACGCCAAGCGAGTGGGGGCTGTTGTTGGGTCCGAGCTCTGTCGCGGCGATCGCGGCGGCGGCGCTGGCGGGCAGAGTGATTCGGCGTTTCGGCCTTGGACCGGTCCTGATCGGCGGCATGGCCTTGGTGACGCTGCCGTATTTGTTGGTTCCCTGGGCTCACGGGCCCCATCTGTTGATTGTCGTCACACTTTTTGTCGCCGAAGGTCTTGTGGCGTCCGGTTCCATGTTGCGCGCAATCAGTAGTTCCAGCATCCAGTCCGCTGCCATCCCTGACCATCTCCGCGCCCGCGTCAGTGCGGGATTCGTGATGGTCAACACTGGACTGCGTCCCTTGGGGGCTATGCTGGCCGCAGCGTTGGTCCTGGTGGTGGGAGTGCATGGAACGATTTGGGTGGCCGTTATCGGCGGCAGTGTCGCGTTTTTGTGGCTGATGCCCGCTTCTGTGCGGCGGCTGAAATCCGTTGATGATCTGCCGGTCCATCAGGGATCGCCACTCCAATTGTAGCGGAATCCTTGACGAGGCATGGCGAATGACGGAACATTGGCGCTGGCTGCGAATGAGCCACCAGCAGGGAGAAGAGGGGATTGTGAACCTGTGAATCGAAACGCGGACATTCGGGTCTTGCCTCCGCGCGGGCAAGACGACTATCGTTGGCTCCATGAACTTTGGCAAGCTGAATGGGGCGGGGATACCATGGTCAGTCGAGGCCATGTCTATCGACTCCCGGTTCTGAAATCTCTCATTGCCAAGGTTGACGGGAACCCGGTTGGTGCGGCGACGTATCGCTTCGATGACGATGACGGGTGTGAACTGATGAGTATCAATGCGGCGCCAGCGCACCAAGGCGGTGGAATCGGAACGAAGTTGCTCACGGCGGTTGAGGATGAGACACGCGCAGCAGGTTGCCGCCAGGTATGGCTCATCACCAGCAATGACAACCTGGATGCGCTGCGGTTTTATCAGCGGCGAGGCTATCGGATTGCGGCCGTGTATCCTGGCGCCATCGACAATGCGAGGCGCATCAAACCAAGCATCCCTCTCGTGGGCGATCACGGGATCGAGATCCACGATGAGATCGAATTGGCGAAACAACTCAAAGGAGATGGCTTTCATGACCGAACTTGAAACTGATCGCCTGCTGCTTCGGCCGTACAGCATGGGCGACTCGGCTGTCATCGTCGAAGGGTTGGAGACGTTATAAAACGAACAAACTTTCCACAGCACTGTGCAGGCATCCGTTCGATCCGTGATATCGATCACAAGCAAGAAATACCGATCACGATATACTACGATCAGCGATAAAACCATTGATCCAAGCGGAGGGTGAATCCATGAAGATCGTCACGATTTCCAAAAACCTCTTCAATCCTATTTCTCTTCCGGGAATGGGTCGCAGCATTGAACTGGCCGGTTTGCCCGCTGCAGAGATGTTAGAACTTCGCAGCGCGTTTTCCCAACGCGAACTGTATGTGGAATTCACGGAGGAACCAGAAAACAGGCTTTTGGTGATCCAGTTATGGTCGAATCCACATGCGCCCCAAATCACTCTGTTTGTCTAAAGAAAGGAGTTGGGAACTATGCGAGTGAGAGAGCATTTTCTCCTCGGCACAGACAAGGTCACCATTTCCGTAACGGCAA
>JAKADD010000344.1 GCA_021820825.1 Bacillota bacterium | reverse complement strand
GGGGATTCTATAGCCGCCACTTGCAGCACAATGCCCAATCCTGAGGTGATTATGTTCATGGTTCCCATAGGTGCCGTGATTGCTTGCGGCGCACTGCTATTGGCGTCAATCGGTACAGGCGAGGGCTATGCAGCGCAGCCGAACGCCGCAGCGCAGTCACTGTATGCCGCCAGGCATAATGCAACAGAAAGGGTAAAACACAAGGACAGCGCGGCGAAGCATGGCGAACAGCGCCACATTGCGTTACCTGTATCGCACAGTCACAACCAATCGATTGAGACAGTTGAGGCCATCGCCACGTTGAGTCCTGTCCTGAATACGGCAGAGTCATTCGGAAAACTGTCAGTGAGCAGCACGTTCGACTGCAAACTCACTGCCTATGGCCCCGGATTCGAGTCCACCGGAAAGCACCCAGGAGATCCCGGCTATGGGATCACCGCCACCGGGCGCCTGGCGCAGCCCCATCGCACCGTTGCGGTTGATCCAAGCCTCATTCCGCTCGGATCTCTCGTTTACATTGATGGAATCGGATACCGCATTGCCGAAGACGTGGGAGGCGCCATCAAGGGCCAGCATATCGATGTATTCTTTGCAGATGACAACGACGCCAAAGTATTTGGCGTCAAACGCCATGTCAAAGTATTTGTCTTTGCGCACAATCGCGCCCGAAAAACACCGTAACGCAAAGTGGACGCTGCGTCCATGTTCACCACTTCATCATCGCACAGCACAAAACTTCCCGGCTGCAGGCAGCGCGGAGTGCCATGAAAGTCCAGAAAATCGCCGCAGGCGTATTTTCTTCCCGGTTGTTAGTGGGGTGAAGCGCCATGAAAGTCTATCCTTTCGCGCTCTTCAGAGGTGATAAACAGACACTCCCGCCCCGCTCTTCGTGCAGAATTTGCGCGATTTTGCACGATTTTGCGAATATAACCGGAAGCTGTCCAGCATGTGGGTCGCATCTCAAAACTTGCTGCGGATAGGCGCCAATGGCTGCTTATTGTTCAAAAAGAGATCAAATCTGTGTGCGAGTCCGCATAAAAATCGCTGGAATGGGGCTTCATTTCCGCGCTACATCAGGTATAATGAAAGTTGAGAAGATCCTATGGATCAATGGACTGATCCATAGGCCACCGACCAACCGATGATGACAGTTCGGGAGGGGATTCAAGCTGAACCGCACGATCGTTCGCAAGAATGGGATCCCACTCTATGTACAGGTAAAAGATAGAATTCTATCTGACATCAGAACTGGCGTGTACCAAGCAGGAGACAAACTGCCAACAGAGCGGGAGTTGTCCGACGCAATCGGGGTAAGCCGCAACACTGTGAGTCAAGCATACCACGATCTGGAGTCCGACGGCGTCATTGCCTCATGGCAGGGACGCGGCACTTTTGTTTGCGATCGCGACGACAATGTTCGACTCGGAAACAGGCGGGAACTGCTGAAAAAAGTCATTGATATGGCTTTAGAAGAAAGTCTGCAGCTTGGTTTTACGCTTCAGGACTTCATGCAGTTGGCAGCCGTCCGCACAGAGCAAAAGACAACTCTTCTCAACCATGCGCAAGTCGTATTTATCGAGTGCAACAGGGAACAAGTGGAATACCTCTCCCGCAAGCTGGAATTTGGAGGTGCGCACATAACGCCTGTTGTCATTGATGATCTGCGCAAGGAAGGGGCGCCAGACTTACAGTTGGTGGATTCTGCCGATCTTGTGGTCACAACATTCTTCCATTTTGATGAAGTACAATCTTTACTTGGTCATTCACGTGCAGTGCTTGCAATCGCGCTTGATCCAGAACTTGAAACGATTGTAAAGATTGCCCGCATTCCTGAGGACAGTCGAGGTGGACTCATTTGTCGCAGTGATAATTTTGCCGGAAAGGTTCGCTTGGCTTTGAAACAGGCTGGGCTGGGCAAACTGCACCTTGATGTAACAACGACGGCGGATGAGACGGTGTTAAAGAGTTTCCTCCACACAGTCGATGCTGTAATTGTATCACCTGGTCGACGCCGCGAAGTCGAACGTTTGGCAAAACCCCGTCAGATGGTGATCGAGTTCATCTTCAAACCTGATTCGGCTTCCATCAATCTACTGCGCGCAGCGCTTGCCGATATCGGGCGAAACGTGTAACCGCAGCGCTCTTGTAAGGAGCGACGCGGAAAGAAGGAGTGACTGGTTTATGTTGCAGGAGCTATCCTGGAAGGTCGGCGGTCAGCAGGGTGAGGGAATCGATTCAACCGGAAAGACATTTGCCACCTCGCTGAACCGTATGGGTTACTACATTTATTCGTACAGGCATTTCTCATCCCGCATCAAAGGCGGACACACCAACGACAAGGTTCGTGTCAGCACTTCATTAAAAAGCGCCAGTGCGGATTTTCTTGACATTCTGGTGGCGTTTGATCAGGAAACGATCGATTTCAATGGACATGAACTGCATGCCGGCGGCGTCGTGATTGGAGACGCAAAGTTCAACCCGGTGTTGCCCGCAAACTTAGCCCAGGGCGTGCGACTGTTCGCCATACCATTTACAAAGCTTGCCGAGCAAAGCGGCGCCGTGATCATGAAAAATATGGTCGCTCTCGGAGCGACCGCACGGGTGATGGGACTGGATCCGACATTTTGCGCGCCGGTGTTGCAGAGCATGTTCGGCCGCAAAAGCCAAAAAATTGTCGATCAGAACCTGGCAGCTGTACAGGCTGGTTACGATGCCATGCTCGCCGAAGGCGGCGAATTCTCCGACTTCCAACTGGCGCCTCCAGTGCCGAACGAGCATCTGCTGATGATCGGAAACGATGCGATCGGATTCGGCGCTCTCGCCGCAGGCGCGCGCGTCATGCCAGCGTATCCGATCACTCCAGCCTCCGATGTCATGGAGTATCTCATTAAAAAACTGCCGCAGGTTGGCGGGGTCGTCATTCAGACGGAAGATGAAATAGCGGCGCTCAACATGACCATTGGCGCGGCCTACGCTGGCGCGCGCGCCCTCACCGCCACTTCGGGCCCCGGTCTGTCGCTCATGATGGAAGCCATGGGCTTGGCGGGCATGACCGAAACCCCAGTGGTAATTGTGGATACGCAACGCGGAGGCCCCAGCACCGGCCTTCCGACAAAACACGAGCAGAGCGACATGTTTGCCGTGCTGTTTGGCAATCACGGCGAAATCCCCAAAGTCGTCCTCGCACCTTCTACACCTTCAGAGTGCTTCTACGCCACGGTAGACGCCTTTAATTACGCTGAGAAATACCAGTGCCCAGTCATTCTGATCACCGATCTGGCGCTTTCGCTGGCAAGCCAGTCCGTCATGCCATTCAACTATGACGCCGTCACCATTGACCGCGGACGGCTCGCAAGTGCGCAAGAACTCGCGCAAACTCCGCCGGGGCAGATGTTTAAACGGTATGAACGCACTGAGGATGGGATCTC
>JAKADD010000343.1 GCA_021820825.1 Bacillota bacterium | reverse complement strand
GCTGCGCCAGAGACTGCGATGGATGCGGGGGCATTTTTCGTGTGCTGAAAAGTATATCTGGCCATTGCTGCGCGATGGGGTGAAGCAGCGCAGTCTGGCCAAATTCGATGCGGCGCTGTATCTGTTTCAACCCGCGAGTTTTCTGCTGGTGTTTGCCGCAAGCATCGTTATCATGATCCAGATCGGTCTGTTTGGCAGACCGGATGCGTTGGTGAGCGCCATGAACGCTGTTCCAAACTGGGTATGGTACGCAGCGAACAGCTTCGTCCTGGTGGAAATGTTGCTGGCAATGCTGATCGACAAGGTGAACTGGCGGGGTCTGC
Source organism: Bacillota bacterium (assembly GCA_021820825.1). The sequence goes on along the minus strand of JAKADD010000343.1, from coordinate 3,107 downwards.
TGGGTCTTCCGCTGTTTCCGATTTTCATGATTTCCTGGGTGCCCATCATCTTTTTCGCTTTGATTACGCGTCATAACCAGAGATGGCACCATACGGTTCATACGCGCGCCATTCCATTTCAGGACATGCAGCGTCCTCACTAGATCTGAGCTGTATTGCTGTTATGACCGCAATACAGCAAGGAAGACAAGGGAGTCATAAAGGAGTCTGTTGTTGTGTTCGAGTTGCCTGTGCCCGATCATATCCGCGGGATCGCCGCGACGCTGAACCTGCGGGCGAATCAGGTGCGAGCGGCCGTTCGTCTGCTGGATGAGGGAAACACCATCCCCTTTATTGCGCGGTATCGAAAAGAAATGACGGGCGAACTGGACGAGAACCAGTTGCGCAGCATCGCAAGTCGGTATGAGTCGGAACGGAATCTGTTTGCGCGCAAGCAGGATGTCCTGCGCCTGCTCACAGAACAGGGTGTTATGGCCGATGAGACGGTCGCCGCCCGGTTGATCGCCGATATCGCCGCCGCCGGCGCGCTGGCGGAAGTGGATGACTTGTACCGACCCTATCGCCCGAAACGCAGAACGCGCGCCGCGCTGGCCAAAGAGCGCGGCCTTGAGCCGCTTGCGCTCTGGATCAGGGAAGCGGGCAATCGCGAATTGGCCAAGGCGCAGGTGTGGGCGAAGGCTGCCCAGTTCGTGTCGGCGGACAGCGGGATTTCTACGGAAGAAGAGGCGCTGCAGGGTGCTGCGGATATGATCGCGGAAGACGTGGCGGACGATGCGCCAACGCGCCGCTGGATTCGCACGACGACTCTGCGCGCTGGCGTGATGGAGAGCAGCGCCGTCAAATCGGCTGTTGAAAGCGTGTATGAAGCCTATTACGACTATGCGGAACAAGTGGCAAAAATACCGCCGCACCGGGTTCTGGCCATCAATCGTGGTGAACGGGAAGGGTTTCTGAGAGTGTCCATCGCCGCACCGCAAGAGGTTATTCTGCGCCATTTGATTGACAGGCACGTGTGGTCCAGCGCGGTCTCTAAAAATAGGACTGGCTCTCCTTCGTTTGTCGACGGGTTTCTGGAGACTGCAGTGATCGATGCATACAGAAGGCTTATCGCTCCGGCCATTGAGCGGGAGATCAGAGCCAGCCTGACGGATCGTGCGGAGGAACACGCGATTCATATATTTGGTGAGAACCTGGCGAATCTGCTCATGCAGCCGCCGATCCGAGGCAAGGCGGTGCTCGGTGTGGATCCGGCTTACCGTACGGGGTGCAAACTTGCGGTTGTCGACGACACGGGTAAACTGCTTGAGGTGGGCGTCATTTATCCCACGCCGCCGCAAAGTAAAGTGGAGGCGTCGGAGCGTGAGGTGCTCCGACTGCTGAGTAGCCATGACGTGGCGCTGATCGCCGTTGGGAATGGGACGGCGTCCCGGGAGACGGAGACGTTTATTGCGATGTGCGTCAGGAACTGTCGGCAGAATACCGGCAAAGAAGTGCCGTACGTGATGGTGTCCGAAGCGGGGGCGAGCGTCTATTCCGCGTCTCCGCTGGCGGGTGCTGAGTTCCCCTCGCTAGACGCGGCGGAGCGCAGCGCCATCTCCATCGCCCGGCGTATTCAGGATCCGCTGGCGGAATTGGTGAAAATCGATCCCAAATCAGTCGGTGTGGGGCAGTATCAGCATGATGTCTCACAAAAGAGACTCGACGAAACGCTGGCCGCCGTTGTGGAGACGGCGGTGAATCAGGTCGGTGTGGACGTCAATACCGCTTCGGCGAGTTTATTGTCCCACGTGGCCGGGCTGAGTCGGGCAGTCGCCAAAAACATGGTGGACTATCGCGAACAAAACGGTCGCTTCAAGAGTCGTCGCGCGCTTTCGCAGGTGCCGCGGCTGGGCCCGAAGACGATCGAACAATGCGTGGGTTTTTTGCGCGTCATGGATGGGGATGAGGCGCTCGACGCGACTCCCATTCACCCGGAATCGTACGGGGCGGTTGCGAGCCTGCTGCAGCGCACTGGGAGCGCCCGGTCGGTGATCGGGGATGCCGGACGGCGTCAGGAATGGATACAGGCGTTGCGCTCTGTTCCCTTAGAGACTCTCAGCGCCGAGACGGGAGTGGGCGCGCCCACACTGCGCGACATCCTCGATGCGCTTGAACGGCCTGGGAGAGATCCGCGAGACGGTGTGCCTGCGCCGATTCTGCGCACTGACGTTCTCAAGCTGGAGGAACTTGAGGTGGGCGCGATACTTACAGGCACCGTTCGCAATGTCGTGGACTTTGGCGCATTTGTCGACGTCGGGCTCAAAAATGATGGCCTGGTCCATATTTCCCAGCTATCCGATCGATTTGTAAAGCATCCCATGGAAGTGGTGTCAGTCGGCGATATCGTCACCGTGCGTGTGATTCAGGTTGATGCGCAGAGACAGCGGCTTGGCCTGTCGATGAAGAGTATATCTGCAGAACGGCCATGACTCATGCGAATTTGCTGGCTACTGCCTTTGCTCCAGCCGCTGCTCCAGAGCGGTCTTTACGGTCGGCCACTCTTGGTCTATGATGCTATAATAAACAGAATCGCGTATGTATCCGTTCTGCAGGATGCGGTGCCGTCTAAGCACCCCTTCGCGAACTCCTCCGATGCGCTCGATCGCCTGTTGTGATCGCGTGTTGCGGGAGTCAGTTTTAAATTGTACACGGATCGTGCGCAGGCTTTCGAAACAGTGGCGCAGCAGCAGATATTTGGCTTCCGTGTTGATGCTGGTCCGCCAGGCGGCGGGAGCGAGCCATGTCCAGCCGATTTCGAGACTGCGGTTGGCTGGGGAGATGTCCAGAAAGCGGGTGCTGCCCACCACTCTGCCGGTCTGTTGATCGATGATCACGAACGGAAATTCGTGTCCGGATTGTCGGGCGGCGAGGGCGTCCGTGACGAGCGCAAGCATGTCGTCGACAGTTTGGATGCGCATTGGCATGTACGTCCAGACGGCAGGGTCGCTTGCGGCTTCATACAGTGGATCGATGTGCCGCAGTTCAAGTGGCGTCAGCATGGTGCGGTGGCCGATCAGATCAACGGCGGTCATTTGCACGATTGGTATCGTCCTTTCGGTGGGAATGTC
>JAKADD010000342.1 GCA_021820825.1 Bacillota bacterium | reverse complement strand
ACCGCCAGATTAAAAAAATGGTGTCTTCGTATGTCGGAGAAAATAAAACGTTCGAACGCCAGTTCCTCAGTGGCGAACTGGAGGTGGAACTGGTTCCGCAAGGAACGCTTGCAGAACGGATTCGCGCCGGCGGCGCCGGCATTGGCGGTTTTTACACGCCCGCTGGCGTGGGCACCCCGATTGCAGTGGGAAGAGAGACCAGGGTGATTGACGGCCGCGAGTATCTGCTGGAGTATCCGCTCACAGCCGATTTTGCGCTGATCAAGGGCTGGAAGGCTGACCGTCTCGGCAATGTGATGTATCGGGAGACAGCGCAAAATTTCAATCCCATGATGGCTACTGCTGGCCGCATTACGATTGTGGAGGTCGAAGAACTGGTTGACGTCGGCGAGCTCAGCCCGGCGCTGATCCATACTCCTGGCATTTATGTGCAGCGGGTCGTGGTGGGCGATCATTACGAGAAACGCATTGAGAGGCGCACGGTGCGCATGCAGGGAGCGTAATTCTCAGCTACAGAAAAGGAGTGACGTGTTGTGGCGTTGTCTCGGGAGCAGATCGTGAAGCGCGCCGCCAGGGAGATCCCTTCAGGTTCTTATGTCAATCTTGGGATTGGCATGCCCACACTGGTGGCCAACTACATAGCGGCGGACGCCGATGTGATGCTGCATTCGGAAAATGGACTACTCGGCATAGGGGCGTATCCCACGGAAGAGGAACTGGACCCTGACCTGATCAACGCGGGGAAAGAGACCGTGACCGCCGTGCCTGGCGCCGCCTATTTTTCCAGCGCCGAATCGTTCGCCATGATTCGGGGCGGCCACATTGACGTTGCCATCCTCGGCGCCATGGAGGTGTCAGAGAAGGGGGATCTGGCCAACTGGATGATTCCCGGCAAGATGGTCAAGGGCATGGGTGGCGCCATGGATCTGGTGCACGGCGCGCGCCGCCTGATTGTGACCATGGAACACATGAGCAAGGCGGGCGAGCCGAAAATTTTAAAGAACTGTACACTGCCGCTCACCGGAAAGTCTGTGGTCAATCGCATCATCACGGATCTGGCGGTGATTGATGTGACGAGTGACGGTCTTGTCCTGCGGGAGATTGCACCGGGGCACAGTATTGACGAGCTGCGAACCTGCACTGGCGCCCCGCTGATCGTTGCGGATGACTTGATCGAAATCGCCGTTTGAAGAAGGCGCACGCCGAAGTCACAATACCAGTTGACCTCGGGCCGCGCGTTCCACGACCTGAACCGGCAGCGAAATCACAAGATCTCGTGACGCTGGGTCGTACCCGACCAATCGGTAAGCGCCAAACGTTCTTTCAATGTAGAGCGTGTCACGTTGATTGTTCACATGGACGCCGTACTGATTTCCGTCACTGGCAATCGCGGTCAGCAACAATGTTTTTGGAACAGGAATGCGGTTCACTGTGCCAGAAACATGGCTGAGCGTGAAATAGCCATGATACACGCCGGGTTTTCCGTAAATGTCGACGGCGATCTGTACGGGTAGTTGGGTGAATGGCTTCACGAGCAGGTGGACATGCACGTCCTCGCCCTTCATCGCGAGACCGACTCGCTGTGTCGAGCGCCAAGCCAGAAATTTTTCGAGTGGAAAGTACAGTTCGACACGGGTTCCAGGGGCGGTTGCATCGGGCGCCATCGCATAGGAAGCGCTGTGCGCCGCTTGGTCGCGCATATAGTTGAACGCGCCGGCTGCGAGAGCGACGAGGATTACGGCCGTTGTCAGGATTCCGGTTGCAAAGCCGATTCCAAAGTACAGGCGCGGGCGCCGCCTGGAATCAGCCTTCGCGGACAGGGGCGAAGTGCGGCGGAAGGACGACGATTCATGCACGGAAAACACCTCATTCTGTCGCCAGGCGACGACTCATACTGGTGCGCAAAAACGCAGTGCACGACTGTTTGTACAAGTATATACAGGAGTTGGCGCGGAATGCCATGAAGGTGGGGCTAATTGTGCTTTATTTTGAGCGCGCGGTCACGGAACAGGATGAAGGAGTCATGCTGAAGGCCATGCTGGGTTCGCTCGCGCTCAGCAAACGACTGCGACGCACGCTGTGCACACAGGGGCTCATCTGTGTCAATGGGGCGCCCGCGTACCTGACCAGCCGTGTGCGCGCCGGGGATCGGATCACAGTCGAGGCGCCCGCGGAACTCAGTTCGGCCATTGAACCGGAACCGCTCCCGCTGCAGGTTGTGTTCGAGGATGATCACCTGCTTGCGGTGGACAAGCAGGCCGGACTGCTCGTTCATCCCACCGCTCATGAACGTCAGGGAACGCTCGCGTCCGCAGTGATCCACCACATGCGTCTGCAGGGCGAAACCTACCCATTTCGGCCTGTACACCGTCTGGATCGTGGAACCTCTGGACTCCTCCTGATCGCGAAGCACAAACTGGCGCATGAGAGACTGTCCAGGTCGCTGAAGACGCGCGCCATTTCCCGGCAGTACACGGCGATTGCAAGCGGGATGTTGGCGGAACGGGAGGAGCGGACCATCGACGCCGCGATCGGTCTGCTTCCGGGAACTTTCATCAAACGGGCGGTGTATCCATACGGAAAGACGGCAGTCACCCACCTGCGGGTGGAGAGCGTGTACGCACAGGCGGACGCGATGAAACTGCTGATTGGGCTTGAGACTGGAAGAACCCATCAGATTCGCGTCCATCTGGCGCACATCGGGCATCCTGTACTGGGTGACGGTCTGTATGGTTTTACAGAGTCGGAGTCTCATGGGCCATTTTGCATCGTGCTCCCGGATGGCCGAACGCGCCATGCCCTGCATGCGCATCGATTGGCGTTCGTACACCCTGTCACAAATCAGGCGCTGATTCTGGACGCCCCGCTGCCGCCCGAACTGCAGCAACTCGCCGCCGCATTGGAGCGGGGAATGCGCGGGTAGAATCAGGGAATCCAGCGTTCCTTTTTCTCCTTTTGCCCATGCCGCCAGTTGAACGAACTGGCAAATATACACTGCTCCGCGCGCCTGCCTGCGGATACCTGGAGGTCTGTGTTCTTGTTCAATGGAAGAGAACTGCTCAAATCACTGACCGAGGCGACAGGGGGCCCCGGCGACGAAGCAAACCCTGCCGGTCTGCTCCGAGAGGCTGCACACGGTCTGGCAGACACGATCGAGACCGACGCGATCGGCAATACGATTCTGCACTGCGCAGGCGCGGGAAGCGCGCCGCGTCCGCGCGTCATGTTGGCCGCTCACACCGATGAAATTGCGCTGATGGTGGCGCGCATCGACAAAGGGGGCTTCCTGCGCGTCGCAGAAGTGGGAGGATTTGATCCGCGTACGCTGCCAGGACAAGAGGTGGTTGTGCACGGAAAGCGCAATCTGGTTGGCGTGGTCGGCTCCAAGCCGCCTCATTTATCGTCGCCTGAAGAACGCAACAAGAGCGTGCCTCTGGAAGAA
>JAKADD010000341.1 GCA_021820825.1 Bacillota bacterium | reverse complement strand
GAATTCTGGCTATGCGCGCGCCGCAGACAGCATGCGTCGTCTGGCGCAGCCTGGTTGCGACATCTGCCATGTGAACTCCGATGTATATGTGGGGCCGGCCTGGGCCAGCCGTTTGCAGCAACAGCTGTATCGTGAAACGGGCGTTGCCGCCGTTGCGCCGTTGGGCAGAGGAATTGGCGGTTGGCAGGATTTTAACAACTATCATCCGAATGAATGCCCCGACCATTACGATGAAGCTGTGGTGAACGATATCAATCAGCGCCTGACGAACAGCCAACCTTGCGCCGTCACGGCAAAGTCTTTGCAGGGAACGATCTGGATGGTCAAGGAGGATGCATACCGGACTCTGGGCGGTCTTGACCCTGGATGCGAATGCGGGGCCGACGATGCAGACTGGAGTCTGCGCGCCAGATTGCAGGGATGGAAATTGCTCGTGGCCTTAAATACGTTTGTGTGGCACGACGATCACAGTTCATTCTCTACGCTGCAGGATCAGGGGCAATCCTGGATTGACCGCAGCTGGTATTATTTCAATCACAAGTGGACAGGTCAATTCGATCATCTGACATGGACCGATCTCATGGAAAGCCCTCTCGCCACGGAGACTCCGCACTATCGGTATGAAGAGTTCTTTTGATGAATTCTCCGTCTGTGTGTTGGCGGAGATCGGGCAAGCGCTAGGCAATCGTGGACACCGGATCAGGCGCGTCGAAATAAGTATGGTATAAGTCGAAAGTAAAGGGGATGAAGGATTCTATGAGTGGCGCCACTACGAACTTGCGAGTGAGAGTCTTGCGCGCGCGCAGGATCGAAGCCAATACGTTGCTGATCAGGCGGGTAAAGCGGGAGCACGAAGAACATTCTTCGCTGCTCAGAAAGTTTCGGGAACTGCGTCACAAGTTTCGTGAGCTTCGTCAAAGCGTCAATGAGTTGCGAGATGAAGTGCGGCAGGACAAAGCGCATCTGGAAAACGAGATTCACGAGTTGCAGGTGGCCGTTGACAGCCTGCAGGAGCAGATCTCAAGCGGACAGCCGAATAACCCGACATTGCAGAGCCAATTCAACAGCAAACTGGGGCAGGTGGTGACCGTGACCGTCGGTTCGTCCACGCTGACAGGAACGGTCACTGTCGTAGGAACCAACGCCGTTGAATTGACCGAGAGCAGCGGAGATGTTCTGATTATTCCGTACAGTCATATCTCAGCGGTACAATAATTCTTTAGAAGGGATGGAGTGATCGTGACATTTCTAGTCTTGCTCTCCAGTTTTATCGGGAGTACGGTCGAAGTATTTGTGCCTGGCACTATGTTTGAAGGCACTTTGACATCGGTTCAGGCCGATACCATTCAAGTCCAGGAGCTGCCGATCGTATACAGCCAACCGGCTTTGGTCACCATTTCGACAGCCAACATTGACTATGTGCGCGTGCTGGCGTAAGCAGGGCGGCGGCTGTACGCAACTGTGCAGCCGCAGGGATTGCGCGTCGTCAAGGCAGGTCAGTGCGGGAATTCTGAATCCATTTTTGATAGAATCGATCATTCTGCTGGCTGACGCTCCCGGAGTGTATGACCCGATGGTAGAGCGGGGAGTCCAGAAATTCAATTCTGCCGAATCGCATGTAGTGAAGTGTCATGGCGACATCTTCAAACAGTCGTTCCCGAGACGGATCGCCAGTCGGCCAACCCCCCATCGTCAGCAGGTCCGTCGTCCTGTAGAAGCGAGGTATGGGAACACGCGCATACGCCGCAGTCACTTCGGCCGTCGCGCAGTCCTGAATTCCTTTATAGACCAGTTCGCCGCGTGGAGAACGCCGCCACAGATGATACTGTGAGGAGAGCAGCAGCATGGTCTGGCGGGTTGCTTCCATGGAACTGCACAGTGTTTCAACCGAACTGCACAGCGTTTCAATCGCATGGGGAACCAACCAGTCGTCGGCATCCAGTTCCAGCACGTAATCACCTCTAGCCAGAAGAAGCGCCCGATTGAGTGCGCTGGACTTGCCCCGATTCTCTCCCACTGTCACCACACGGATGCGCGGGTCGGAAAATACTTCAGCCATGACCGCCGTACCGTCTGTCGAACCATCGTCTACCGCGATCAGTTCCCAGTCGTTTCTGGTTTGCGCGAGCACGGAGCGAATGGCCCAGCCAATTCGCGGCGCTTCGTTGTACGCACAGATGATGAATGTGACAAGCGGTTGTCGCGGCGCGTCAACACTGGAGTGAGTGGGTTCTGGATGACTGCGGAAGGGCAGGCAAAATGGCAGTATGAAACGCAGGCCTGAAGACGCCAGGGAACTTTCGCTGCGGCGGGAAGCCTGGGAAGCCTGAGCAGCCTGGGTCTCCCTGGTGGGGAGCACGCCCAGAGAGGAAGGGTTTCGCTCGTTCATCTGCAGCGCAACTTGATAGGGCAGGTATTCGACAGACGGGGGAAAGTACCTGATCTCACGGAGAGCGGGCAGCAACCCGCTTCGTTTCCAGGCGTGGGGAACCCCTTTCCCGGCGCTGAAATAGTCCAGCCAGGACATGTCCTGCGGCTTGTATTGGCCGGCGACGCAGCAATCATGGTGGTCGTTGCAGTGTGGCGCGGCGAAAAGATCAGCCACAGGATGCCGGGGCAAACGGTCTGGTCGCCAGATCACCCACGGCGCCCGCTCGCCAAGGAGATTGTCTGTTACACGGCGCAGGTATACAGATGCGTCGGACCTGTCTGCGCCATCGTCGATGGCCTTTAGTCTCATGAGGGATCATCACACTCCCGAAACACAGTGTATGAGGAGTTCGCCATTCTACACTGTATTGCAGACCGCGTTCTGCCGCCACCGGTATAACAGCAACAGCGCAACCGCCGGAGCGCCCTGCGATTGCACAGGTTTGCAAACCTGTGCAAAGGGCCGTTCGACTTTTAACCGACTGTCTTGACCTCTTGACCGACTGTCTTGACTGACAGTCGGTTCAGCCGCCTGAAGCGGAGGTCACGGTTTGAACCGGTGGTCCAGAGGTCGCGGCGGGCGGAGGCGTAACAGTTATCGAGGGAGCGGAGACCGTCGGGGTTGTGGCGGTAAAAAGCGCTTGCGAATGGTTGGCAGTCGGCGTCACAGACCGGCCAGCTTGGGATCGGCGAGTGCGGCTTTGCAAATTTTTCAGCTCGGCGTTTAGCGCGCTGATCGCCGCAGTGGTTTGGCGCAACTGCGTCTGATCACTCTGAATGACACGTTTTGTATAGCTGATCAGAGCGGCGTCTCGCTTCAGTTGCGTATCCCAATAGGCCAGCAACTGCTGTGATTGGCCGTTTGCCATGCTGTGGGCCGCATCATGAGCAGCATTGGTCAGCAGTACATCCAGACTGGAACCTAACATGATGACTCCCAAACCCAATCCCAGCAGATGATACTTGATCATCGCAAACCCTCCTTCCCGTCATTGGAGCACTCACCACTCATCAAT
>JAKADD010000010.1 GCA_021820825.1 Bacillota bacterium | reverse complement strand
CCTGTTTCGTAGGTTGAGAGGGAAACGTTCCTACGACAGACCGTTTCTGGCCGAGCGCGTTCCTGCGCACATTGCGATCATCATGGATGGGAACGGACGCTGGGCGCGCCGCCGGGGATTGCCGCGCGCAGCCGGACATCATGCTGGTATGCTCGCCATGCGTGAGATCATACGCGCCGCCGACGATTGGGGCGTAAAAGTGCTGACTCTCTACTCATTTTCCACGGAAAACTGGAAAAGACCCCCGCAGGAAATTGACTATCTGTGGCAATTGGTCGATGAGTTCTTCCAGTTGGATATCGCCGAACTGGTGGAACGGAATGTTTGCATTAAAATTATCGGTGATGAAGGCAAATTGCCTGACGCAACACAGGGAACGATCCGGAAAGCGCGGGATCAGACAACGGGAAACACTGGTCTGCTCGTGCAATTTGCCCTCAACTATGGCAGCCGCAATGAGATTGTCAAAGCGGTTCAGGCGGTGGCGGAGCGCGTGGAGAAACGCGAACTGCGAGCGTGCGACATTACGGAAGAGGCGATCGCAGCCGCGCTGGACACGGCGGACGTAGCGGACCCGGATCTGCTCATCCGCACCGCCGGCGACCAGCGCGTCAGCAATTTTCTCTTGTGGCAGATCGCTTATACGGAATTCGTGTTCATTGAAGAAACGTGGCCGAATTTTACCCGTGCTCACTTCGAAGAGTCAATCAGGACATATTTGACCAGGGAACGCAGGTTTGGCGGATTGAAGTGAGGTGTACGCATGTTGCGTAAGCGCGTGTTGACTGGCTTTTTAGGCGCCATTCTGGTTGTGGGGGCCATTCTCTTGGGCGGGGTGTGGACCGCGCTGCTGTTCACCGCGATCGCAGTCGTCAGCACCCTCGAAATTGGCGCCATGATGAAGGTGCGCGCGGCAAGCGCGGAAAACATCATCGCCGTCGCATTCACGATTCTGATGGTCATGTGGGCGCCTTTTGAGAAGTTCTGGTATGTCCTGTTCTACGCATTGCTCATCGTGACCATACTGCGACGTGAGCAGTTTTCGTTTTCAGGAGCAGGAGTCCTGTTTGCGGCCGCGCTGTATTCGAGTTACGCCTTTCGCATGATGCTGGATCTGCGTTCGCTTTCGGACGGGGTTGGCTGGGTGCTCCTTGTATTTGTAGGGATCTGGTCGACGGATACGGGCGCTTTTTTTATCGGACGAGCGTTTGGCGGCCGCAAGCTGCTGCCGGCGGTGAGTCCCAAAAAGACGGTGTCCGGCGCATTCGCCGGATTTATTTTCGCCACTATCCTGACCCCTCTGGCGGGTTCATTCATGATCAGCGGCGGCATCCACCGACTGCCTGCACTCGCCTTTCTGGGCGCGATGATTTCGATCGCCGGGCAGTTGGGCGATCTGGTCGAATCTGCGCTCAAACGGCACTACGCCGTCAAGGATTCGGGATGGCTGTTGCCTGGCCATGGGGGTATCCTGGATCGCTTCGACAGCTTGCTCTTGGCGGCTCCTATCGCATATCATTTAATTACTTGGTTATTCCCGCATGTGTGAAGGAGTTGGAGGCCGTGGTTCGTGGATTGGCGATCCTTGGCGCCACTGGGTCGATTGGGCGGCAAGCGCTGGACGTGGTGCGTGCGCACCCGGAACGGTTGCGCGTTGAGGTTGTTTCCGCACACAGCGACATGAGTGCGCTCATGGCCATAGCAAGAGAATTTTCCGTCCGCCGCGTCGCCGTTCACGATGGCATGCAGGCGCAGTCCATAAAGGACGCTCTGCCGGGGGTGCAGGTGTTTTGGGGCGCTGATGCACTGGCGGAAGCCGCTGTATCGCCCGGTGTTGATCTGGTTATCAATGCGGTGATGGGGGCTGCGGGAATCCGTCTCACCCTCGCGGCTTTGGGCGCAGGCCTGGATGTGGCCCTGGCCAACAAAGAGACCGTGGTCGCGGCGGGGCAGATGGTGGTCGCCGCCGCCGCGCGTACTGGCGCTCGCGTGATTCCTGTCGACTCGGAGCATTCGGCCATTGCGCAGTGCCTGAAGGGGTACAGCGCCGAGGATGTTGCCGGCCTGCTTCTCACAGCGTCAGGCGGACCGTTCAGAAACGTTCCCGCCGACCGTTTGCGTACGGTGACCGTGGCTGACGCGCTGGCCCATCCCACTTGGCGAATGGGCGCAAAGATTACGATTGACTCCGCCACATTGATGAATAAAGGCCTGGAAGTCATCGAGGCGCATTTTCTGTTCGCCATGCCGTACCATAATATCGAGGTGGTGGTGCATCCGCAGAGTATCATTCACTCTCTGGTCGCGTTTCGAGATGGGTCCATGCTGGCGCAACTGAGCGTGCCCGACATGCGGCGGACGATCCAGTATGCGATTTTTGAGCGGGAAGGGCGGATGGATACGCCTTGGGAACGCCTTGACTTGACCCGTGTGTCAGCACTCACCTTCGAAGCGCCTGATACAGCCCGTTTTCCCGCGCTCGCGCTGGCGTATCGGTGCGGGGAAGCCGGGGGCAGCTATGCGGCAGCCCTGAACGCGGCCAATGAAGTCGCGGCGCAGGCGTTTATGGCGGGGCAACTCGATTTTCCCGGCATCGTGGACGTTGTGGAGCGCGTCATTGACGCGCATGAGTCTGTGCCGCAACTGACACTCGATGACGTGCTGGCTGTGGATCACTTGGCAAGGGTGCGGGCGCGCGAGTTGATTGCAGAGAGGGGGCGGAGCGTCTGATCGGATCAATTCTTGCTGGCGGACTGCAGTCTGTCGCCGGCGTTGTGGTCGTGTTTCTTGTTCTCGTGATCATCCATGAATTTGGCCACTTTATCGTTGCCAAAAAAGCGGGCGTGCTGGTGCCCAAGTTCGCCATTGGCTTTGGCACCCCCATCTTTCGCTGGGGGAAGGGAGAAACGGAGTATTCGCTGCGCATTTTTCCGCTCGGCGGCTTCGTGCAACTGGCCGGCGACTTGCCGCAGGACAATTATTTCCGGATTGGGGAACCGCTGACCATCCGGGTTGATGAACACGATGAGGTCACAGAGCTGGGCGATGAAGGGGACATCACAGACGGCGTTACTGGAACGCTTGTCCGCGTGGACACGGAGCGCTCTTACACGATTGCGCTTGACATCGGCGAGCGCGTGCAGGAGTTCGCGATTGCCCGGCGCGCTTTTTTGATCAACGGCAAGGAACGGATCGCGCTGGCGCCGCCGGACCGGCAGATGGCGCGAAAGTCGTTGTTGGCGCGCATGCTGATCACCCTGGCGGGCCCGCTGATGAATGTCTTGCTGACCATCGTGCTGTTTGCGATCGTGATTGGATTTGTCGGCACTGAGGCGTCGCCGCCGCAAGTCGCCTCGGTGTTGCCCGCTTCACCGGCGTACACCGCAGGGCTGCGACCCGGCGACGTGATTGAAGCGGTCAATGGGAAGCCGATGAATAACTGGATGCAACTCGTCGCGGTTATCGAAGGACATCCGCTGGACCGTCTGACTGTGACGGTGAAACACAATCAACTCCAGCAGACTTTGTCCATTACACCGCGCAAGCGCAAGGACGGAGTCGGGTTTATCGGCATCACGCCCGCGGTGACGCACGGCGCAGCGCCGGCGATCACAGGCGGATTTCAGCAGACGGTTTCCTACACCCAGCTGATCTACAACAGTTTTGGCCAACTGTTCACCCATAAGAACACGTTTGTCAAAGATTCGGCCGGACCGGTGAAAATCGTGGCCATCATCAGCCAGCAGGCGCACTTGGGACTGCTCAACCTGATGAATCTGACAGCCATTTTGAGTCTCAATCTGGCGATTTTGAATCTGCTGCCGATTCCGCCTCTGGATGGCAGCCGACTGCTGTTTTTGCTCATCGAACTGATTCGCGGACGGCGGATTGATCCGCGTAAGGAGTATCTCGTTCACGCGATCGGTTTTGTTCTGATCATCGCGCTGACCGTATTTCGCACGTACTTGGACGTCACACAGCTGTTTTAGTCTGCAACGCAGAAGAGTTGCTCACGGGAGAGGGCGTAGTGTCTAGTGTATCCGGGGATTGATGATGCAATGGCGGGCCTCTGCGGCGAGGGGTTTCAGGACTCTGTCGAAGAACCGATGAACCCGGTTCCGCTGTACAGTGCGGGCATGGCTCCGATCGCCTGCGACCGCGCCGCCTTTGCGGCCATTCATCGGCTGGGTCTCGCCGCCAGGGTGGAGGAACGCACCAGGACGGTCTATCTGAACAGCGACGACGGCGCCTGCGAACTGGCGCCGGAACAGTTGGCGGGCGCTCTGCGCTGGCTGGAATTGCAACTGCCTGATATCCAGATTCGTTTCGTCCGTCCGGCGGACCCTCGTCTCAGAGTGCGCGGGGCCGACCGGAGCGCGCTGCTGGGGCGATATCTGACAGCCGCCGCATGGCTGCTCATGGAACGTGAACCCGCACTGCGCGGAGACCTGCAGACGGCGCTGTGGACATTGGAGGAGGAAAGACAAGTCGCTGTCCACGTGGCGACTTCTGTGCAGATGCTGGCTTCCCGGCAGGCGGAAAAACGACTGAATACACTCCTGGCCATGCTCTCAGGCGACTGGCCCTGGCCCTGCAATATCGTGGAACGAACAGAACGCACTCATCTCGTCCAGGCGTTTCGCGATGAAGTCTTGAAAGAGGCGGCTGATGCGAGTCGGCAACAGGCGCAGACAGCAGAGACTGACGATCATTTTGCAGAGCCTGCACAGCGTCTGGAATTCGGTCAACCGTTCACTGACGAAGCGACGGCCGTGGCGGTGATCCAGGATGAGATGCGGCGCGTGTGCGTGGCTGGCCGCCTGTTTGGCGTCGAGGTGAGGGAATTGTCGAGTGGCAGACAGTTGTGCCAATTTCACATCTCTGACGGTACAGACTCGCTGACATGCAAGCTGTTTTCCAAACCGGGGAAGCGCGATGCTGCGTTGCCGCCCCTGTCCGACGGCTTGCAGATGCGCGTGCGCGGCGCGGTGCAGTACGATACGTACGCCAAGGAATTGGTGCTGCAGGTTACGGATCTGCATTCCTATGCGGTGGTTGCCCGCCGTGACAGCGAGCCCGAAAAGCGCGTTGAGTTGCACGCCCATACGCAGATGAGCGCGCTCGACGGCGTCGTGTCGGCCAGTGATCTCATCCGTCGCGCCAAAGAGTTTGGCCACAGTGCCGTGGCAATCACGGACCACGGAGTTGTCCAGGCGTATCCCGATGCATACGCCGCCGGGAAGAAACACGGGATCAAGATTCTATATGGCATTGAGGCCAATGTCGTGGATGCTGGGCTCACCATCGTGTATCAGCCGCAGGATCTTTTACTGGACGCGGACACGCTGTATGTCGTCTTTGACACAGAGACGACAGGGCTGTCTGCGGCTGAACACGAACTGATCGAGATCGCTGGCGTCAAGATGCGGCGCGGCGAAATCGTGGACACGTTTGCCGCGTTGATGCGGCCGCGGCAGCCAATCTCCGCAAAGATCACGGAAATCACCCAGATCACCAATGAGATGGTGGCGGACCAGCCTGACGCAGCCGCTGTCCTGCCGGGTTTTCGCGAGTTTTGCGAGGGGGCCGTGCTCGTTGCGCATAATGCTGAATTTGACATGGGCTTCCTGTCTGTGCAGGCAGCGCGAACAGGCGTCAAGCGGTTCTCCCAGCCGGTCATCGATACGCTTGCCCTGGCCCGCGCTGTATTTCCTGGCGATCGGAATCACCGGTTGAAGACTCTGACGCAAAAATACAAGGTGACGCTTACACAGCATCACCGCGCGCTGGCAGACGCGGAAGCGACAGGGAGAGTATTTTACAAGTTGCTTGAGGACCTGTCCAGAGAAGTCACAGTCTCCAGTCTGGCGGATCTGGCGACTGTTGGACTCAGGGCTGGCGATGCTGCTAAGAATCGGTCATACCATACAACAATCCTGGTCAGTTCCCAGGCTGGACTGAAGAATCTGTATCGACTCGTATCCTATTCGCATATCGAATCCTATTATCGTGAACCGCGGATACCGCGTTCCCTGCTTCGCGAACAGCGGGATGGGCTGCTGATCGGCTCAGGCTGCAAAGCGGGCGAGCTGTTTCAGGCCATGCTGCGCGGAAAGACGCGCGATGAACTGCGGGCCATCATAGAGTTTTACGATTTTATAGAGCTGCAGCCGCCGGACCACTATGAGCCGCTCCTGGAGTCGGGTGACATCAGCAGCGCAGACGCGGTGCGGAGTTATCACCGGCAACTGCTGGAGTTGGCTGACGAGGCGGGCAAGCCCGTTGTCGCCACGGGCGATGTGCATTTTCTTGACGCTGCTGACGGCGTGTTTCGGGAAATCATCAAGCATAGCGCTAATGGCCGCAAGGAAACGGGGCGGCCGATTCTCCAGCCTGCCCTGACATTCCGGACGACGGCGGAGATGCTGGCGGCGTTTGCGCACCTTGGCGAACGCGCACACGAGGTTGTGGTGCACAATCCGAGCGCCATCGCGGAACAGATCGAGCCCATCAGTCCGGTTCCCGACCGTGTGTACCCGCCCATCATGGAGGGCGCCGACGAGCAGGTGCGGACCCTGTCTACGCAGAGGGCGCATCAACTCTACGGAGCGGCGCTGCCGGCAGTTGTGGCGAACCGTATGGACAAGGAACTGCACAGCATCATCACACACGGGTTCGCCGTAAACTATCTGATCGCCCACAAACTCGTGACAAGGTCGCTGGATGATGGCTACATCGTCGGTTCACGCGGCTCGGTCGGTTCGTCGTTTGTGGCGACGATGCTGGACATTACGGAGGTCAACCCGCTGGCGCCCCACTATCTGTGCGGGAACTGCCAGTACTCCGAATTTATCCTCGACGGCACCGTCGGATCCGGGTTCGATCTGCCGGACAAGCTCTGTCCGAACTGTGGCGCGCCGTGTAAAAAAGACGGGCAGGACATTCCTTTTGAAACGTTTCTTGGCTTTGAAGGCGACAAGGTGCCTGATATCGACCTGAATTTTTCGGGCGAATACCAGGCGCGCGCGCACAAGTATACGGAGGAGCTGTTTGGGTCCGACTACGTGTACCGTGCGGGCACGATCTCGACGATTGCAGACAAGACCGCGTTTGGTTACGTGCGCAAATGGGCGGACGATCTTGGCAAGCATCTCAGGAATGCGGAGATCGCGCGTCTTGTCGCAGGCTGTACGGGCATCAAGCGCACAACCGGCCAACACCCCGGCGGCCTGATCATCGTGCCAAGCGATCACGACATCTACGATTTCTGTCCGATCCAGCATCCGGCGGACGATCGCAGTTCTGGCACGCGCACCACGCATTTTGACTTTCACGCGATCCACGACAATCTGCTCAAGCTTGACATTCTCGGTCACGACGATCCGACGGTTTTGCGGATGTTGCAGGATATCACAGGTGTGGACGTGCGCCAGGTTCCCGTCGACGATCCGCAGGTGTATGCGCTCTTTCGCGGCACCGCACCGCTTGGAGTCACTCCGGCTGCTATTCGCTCGCAAACTGGCACCTACGGGATTCCAGAATTCGGCACGAAGTTTGTGCGGCAGATGCTGGAGGATACGAAGCCGGGCACATTTGCTGACCTCGTCAGAATTTCCGGACTCTCGCACGGCACGGATGTGTGGCTCAATAACGCGCAGGAGCTGATCCACCAGCACGTTGCCCCGCTGCAGGAGGTGATCTGCTGTCGCGACGACATCATGGTTTATCTCATTTATCGGGGGCTGGAGCCTGCGCGCGCTTTCAAAATCATGGAGTCGGTGCGCAGAGGCAAAGGACTCACACAGACTGACGAGGAGTACATGGCATCGTTTGGCGTGCCTGACTGGTACCTGGAATCCTGCCGCAGGATCAAATACATGTTTCCGAAGGCGCACGCTGCCGCATACGTGCTGAACGCGGTGCGCATCGCCTACTTCAAAGTCCATCATCCGCTTTCTTTCTATGCCGCCTACTTCACCGTGCGCGCCGAAGATTTCGATCTTGCGCTGATGGAGCGCGGTGCGGACGCGATCGCCTTGCGCATTGAAGAGATCGAGGGCAAAGGCGTGACGGCGTCGCCAAAGGAGAAGTCGCTGCAGACGGTGCTGGAGTTGGCACTGGAAATGACCCGGCGCGGTTTCACCTTTCGGACTCTGGATCTGTACCAGTCGGACGCCACCCGTTTTCTCGTCCGGGATGGGAGCCTGTTGCCTCCGTTTGCGGCGACGACGGGAATCGGCGATGCGGCTGCGCGCAATATCGTGGCCGCGCGCGCCGAGGCGGAATTTCTCTCGGTTGAAGATCTGCAGGAGCGGGCCCACCTGACAAAAACCGTCGTCGAACTGCTGGATGGGTATGGTTGTTTTGCGAATTTACCAGCCTCGAATCAACTCAGTCTGTTTTAAGCGCGCCTGACTGCAGATCGCCGGATGTCATTGCAAAGCAGGATGGCGCGTGGTATACTCACGGTAATGGAACGCGACGTATCTCGTACGTGACAAGTGCGTATTCAGACGGGAACAGATCGGAACTGCGCCGTCGGTTCAGATATTCCTTCTGAACAACCTCTACAAGAGTGGGGTTTCCCCACTCTTTCGTTTGTATGAATTGTACGACCCCTGTGTGGTAGGGTTTCAGGAGGGTGTATATGGCCGCAAAGCAAAAGGTGACAGATCTCGTTGCCGAGATGGTGACGCCTGTTTTGCAGGAAGCTGGGTTGGAACTGGTTGAGGTTGAGTATAAAAAGGAAGGCGCCAACTGGATTTTGCGCGTCTTCATAGATCGTCCTCTGGGCGCTGTCGACCTTGACGACTGCGCGCACGTGAGCGAATCACTGTCGGTCGCTCTTGATGAAACGGATCCGATCCCAAACGCCTATTTCCTGGAGGTGTCGTCGGCCGGAGCGGAACGTCCGCTAAAATCTGAGCGGGACTTCGAACGGGCGGTGGGGAAACGTGTGCTGGTTTCTTTTTATGAACCTTTTCGGGAACACAAGACGCTGGAAGGCACACTGTTAGGCTATGCTGAAGGGCTGCTGGACATGGAGACTGACTCGGACTCAATTCAGGTACCGCGAGATAAGGTGGCAGCCGCCCGGTTGGCGATTGTCTGGTGAGAGGGAGCGCATTCTGCGTCAATTTTGAAAGGGGGTAAACGATCCACATGAATGCCGACTTTATCGAAGCGCTCGACCAACTGGAACGGGAACGCGGCATCAGCAGCGCAGTTCTGATTGAGGCGATCGAGGCAGCGCTTATCTCAGCGTACAAGCGAAATTTCAGTTCCGCGCAGAATGTTCGCGTTGAAATTGACAGACTGTCGGGAAACATTCTCGTATTTGCCCGTAAAACCGTGGTTGAAAGTTCACAAGACCCGCGTCTGGAGATATCGCTTGACGCCGCCATGGAGATGAATCCAAACTATCGCCTGGGCGATATTGTGGAACTTGAAGTGACCCCGCGCGAATTTGGCCGCATCGCAGCACAGACAGCCAAGCAGGTCGTGACGCAGCGCATCCGCGAGGCGGAACGGGGCATCATTTACACGGCTTACGCGGATCTGGAAGAGGACATTGTGTCGGGTGTGATCGCCCGCCAGGACGGACGCTACTCTTACGTGGATCTGGAACGGACCGAGGGCCTGATGGCGCTGTCGGAACAGATTCCGGGCGAGCGTCTGCAGCTTGGCGACCGGATCCGCGCCTTCATATTGCGGGTGGAAAAGACGACGAAGGGACCGCAGATTCTCCTGTCGCGTATTCATCCTGGGCTGTTGCGCCGCCTGCTTGAACTGGAGGTGCCCGAGATTTATGAAGGTGTTGTCGAAATCAAGGCCGTGGCGCGCGAAGCGGGGGCGCGTTCAAAAGTGGCCGTATTTTCCCGCAATAACGATGTGGACCCAATCGGCGCCTGCGTGGGGCCCAAGGGCATGCGGATCCAGTCTATCGTTGGCGAACTGCAGGGTGAAAAAATCGATATTATTGAATGGAGCAATGATCCTGCCATCTACGTGGCAAGCGCTTTGTCACCTGCAAAGGTAGTCGATGTGGAGGTGTTTGAGGGCGAGAAAATGGCGCGTGTGGTGGTGCCTGACCACCAATTGTCGCTTGCCATCGGTAAAGAGGGGCAGAATGCCCGTCTGGCTGCCAAACTGACAGGTTGGAAGATCGATATCAAAAGCGAGAGCCAGATGGGTCGTACATCATCCGTGTTCGCGGATCTTGGCCGCGCCGCTTTTTTGGATGACTGAAGCCCGCGTGATTGGCTGCGCAGCACCAACAACCGGGAAGAAAATACGCCTGCGGCGATTTTCCGGGTAGGAGGATGAGCCATGGTCAGAAAAATTCCAGAGCGGCAGTGCGTGGGTTGTCAAGAACAAAAGCCCAAGCGTAGTATGTTACGCGTTGTGCTTACGCCAACGGGTGAAGTGGTGATTGATCCCACCGGCAAGCGCGCTGGCAGAGGAGCGTATATCTGCAACTCGCGGGCCTGCTTTGATCAGGCGCGCAAGCGCAAAGCGCTGGAACGCGGGTTAAAGACGCAACTTGCTCCTGAAGTGTACGATGAACTGGCGAAGCTCGTGGAGGTGGCTGCGGAGCATGGCTAGCCTCGATGGACTGCTCGGTCTTGCGGCGCGGGGGCGGGCGCTGGTGTCGGGAGACGACGCCTGTATGCGCGCGATTCGGACTCGCAAGGCTGTGCTGGTGATTGTCGCGCGCGACGCGGGCGCAAACGGCGTCAAGAAGTTGCGCGACAAGTGCAACTACTACAATATTCCGCTGGTAAACACGCTTACAAAGGGGCAGTTGGGGAGAGCTTTGGGAAAGGATGAACGGGTGGTCGTCGCCGTTACGGACGCTCGGTTTGCAGCAAAAATCGCTCAGATTGTGAAAGAAAGTGTCGGGGGTGAAGATATTTGACCAAATTGCGTGTGTATGAGTACGCAAAGCAACTCAATATGTCGAGTAAGGAAATCATTACAATATTGAGCCGCTTGAGTATCCCGGTGAATAACCACATGAGTGTCATGGAACCACAGATGGTACAGGCGGTGGAAGGGTTTTTTTCCGATGTCAAGGCGCGTGCGGCCACTCGGACCGCGGCTATGCAGGAGCGCAATCAGGAACGGCGGACTGTCGCCAGAACGGCAGTCGTCAATGAGGGAGATGGAATCGTTACGGGGCATACAACGGATGGCAATATAACGCAGACAGAGGAGCGCGCGCCGTCGGAACAGGCGCAGGAACGGAGACCGCAGGCGGAGCGAAGCGCGGAAGCGGAGGCTCCTGCAGCGCAGCCGGACGCGCGTCCGGCTGGCAGCGATGAAGGCGCGTCGCAGATTACGGGCGCGCGTCCATCGCAATCGTATCCCGCACGCACAGGGCCAGCGCAACAACGACGGCCCTATTCAGGCGGAAATCGATCGGACGGCATAGCGCAGCAGGGTGGCCGCAGCGATCGCCCACCCTATAGGGAACGCACTTCTGGAGCACCGGAGGGTGACAGGGCGACCCCGCAAGGGTCCGGTGCGCAGGGGCGACCCGGATATTCCGAACGGCCGGCTGGAGGAGGCGGGCAGCGCCCGTCGCGGCCGTACGAAGGCGCAACGGGCGCTGCGGATCGGCGGCCGGGACAATACCCGCCGCGTCAGGGAACGCCAAACCGGACGGGCCAGGGTGGGTACAACAGCCAACGGCCTGCGTCTGGCGGATACGACCGGCGGCCAGGGCAGTCGTCAGGCGATGGCGGCCGTCCGCAGTCGACAGGGAGCCGGCCGCCTTCAGCGGGCAGTCGTCCGTCCGCAACGGGCAGCCGTCCGCCGTCAGGCAATCGTTCGCAATCTGGCGGCAACCGTCCGGCCTCGGGAGGCTCTGGTGGTTCGCGCAGCGGCGGCTATCAGGGCAGCGGCGGTTATCAGGGCAGCGGTGGCGCGCGGCCGGCGCAGACATCGTCGTATGGCGGCGCCGCGTCAACGCGATCTGGCGACAACAGACGCGGACCGCAGGGAGGAACGCGTCCTGCACGCAGCAACGGGGATTCGGGAAACGGTTTTACCAGCGCTGCGCCGCGCTTTGAAACGTCCTCTGACGCTTCGCGCGGTGGACAGACAGGCGGGCAGGGCCAGCAACGCAGACGCGGCGGGGACAGGGGCGGCAACAACCGTTCAGGTCAGGGTGACAGACGCGAGAATAGCCGCAAACTACAGCCGCCGCGCTCCCGCTCACAGGGGCGCACAATGGTCGTGAAAGCGCCAGAGGGTCCGCGGCAGGTTCACGTCGACGCGCCCATGACAGTCAGCGAGTTTGCCCACTATATTCGTCGCGAGGCGTCGGAAGTGATAAAAAAACTGCTGTTTCTCGGCATGCCTGTGACAATCAATCAGGAACTGGACACCGACGCGATGGCGCTGGTGGGAACGGAGTTTGGCACCGAGGTCATCGTGGACGCTCCGCGTGATCTTGAAGCCGAGGAAATGCTGCATGAAGTCGTCGACGCGGCGAGTCTTGAACACAGACCGCCTGTGGTAACGATTATGGGGCACGTCGACCACGGCAAGACAACACTGCTCGATGCGATTCGCGAGACCAATGTGACGGCCTCCGAAGCGGGCGGCATTACACAGCACATTGGCGCCTATCAGGTTGAGATCAACCAGAAGAAAATCACCTTTCTCGATACGCCGGGTCACGCCGCATTCACCACAATGCGCGCGCGCGGCGCCCAGATCACCGATATAACGGTTCTCGTCGTCGCCGCGGACGACGGCGTGATGCCGCAAACCGTTGAAGCGATCAACCACGCCAAAGCCGCCAATGTTCCGATTATCGTGGCCATCAACAAAATGGACAAACCGGGAGCGAATCCTGACCGCATCAAGCAGGAACTGACTGAACACGGCCTTGTTGCGGAAGAATGGGGTGGAGACACGATATTCGTACCGCTGTCCGCCTTGCAGAAGCAGGGAATCGAAGAACTGCTGGAGATGATCCTGCTCGTCGCAGAGGTGGCGGATCTGAAGGCCAGTCTTTCGATGCGTGGTCGGGGTACAGTTATCGAGGCGCAGCTTGATAAAGGGCGCGGCCCAGTCGCGACCATCCTCGTTCAAAATGGCACTCTGCGCATCGGCGATGTCGTCGTTGCAGGCCATACCTTTGGCAAAGTACGCGCCATGGTGAACGACCGCGGCCGACGGGTGAAGGACGCGCAGCCGTCCATGCCGATCGAGATTGTGGGTCTGTCGGACGTGCCGAGCGCAGGCGACCTGTTTGTCGTCTATGACGACGAACGACAGGGCCGCCTGGTGGCAGAACGCCGCTCCATGCGGCACCGCGCAGAAGAACTCGGAACGACGTCGCGCGTCACACTCGATGATCTCTATAAGCAGATCCAGGAGGGTGAAGTCAAGGACCTCAACCTGATCCTGAAGGCGGATGTGCACGGTTCGGCGGAAGCGGTGCTCGGAGCGTTGCAGAAAATCGCTGTGAGCGGTGTGCGTATCCGCGTCATCCACAATGGCGTGGGGGCTATTACCGAATCTGATATTCTGCTGGCCTCTGCATCGAACGCCATCGTGATCGGGTTCAATGTGCGGCCCGAGGCAAACGCGCTCAAAATAGCCGAGGCCGAGAAGGTGGACATCCGCCTGTACCGGGTTATCTACAACCTGATCGAGGAAATTGAAGCGGCTTTAAAAGGGCTGCTCGATCCCGTGTTTAAGGAAGTCGTGTTGGGTCGCGCGGAAGTTCGGCAGTTGTTCAAGGTATCGAAAGTCGGCACGATTGCAGGCGGCATGGTGCAGGACGGAAAACTGGTCCGCGACGCCGATGTGCGCGTCATTCGCGGCGGGGTGGTCGTGCACGAGGGGAAACTGGATTCGTTAAAGCGTTTCAAGGATGACGCGCGTGAAGTCGCTTCCGGGTATGAGTGTGGATTTACGCTTGAGCGGTTCAATGACATCAAGGAAGGCGACATCATTGAGGCGTTCAAGATGGAGGCCGTCAAGGCGGAGTAGTTCCATGGCGCTGTGCGCCACTAACAACCGGGATGAAAAAGCGCGAACGATGAGGCAGACAACAATCTCGCATTTTGGTAGGTGAACCCGTGAAAGTCCGGAATGAACGAATTGCCCTGCAGATCCAGCGGGAGGCAAGCGATGTGATTCATCAGCATGTCAAGGATCCGGGAATTGGATTTGTCACCGTCACTGGCGTGGAAGTCAGCAACGATGTGGCGCATGCGAAAATCTTTGTGTCCATCATGGGCTCCGAAGAACAGAAGCAGACCAGCATGAGCGCCCTGGAGCGCGCCAGGGGTTTTATCCGCAGCGAGATCGGCGCACGCATCCGGTTGCGCATCACGCCGGAACTGCATTTTAAACTGGACGAATCCATGGATTACAGCGCGAAAATCGGACGGGTGCTCAGCGAGATTTTGCCGGTCGCTGACAAAGGAGAACGCGGGGATGGCTAGTGGCCTGTACGCGAGTGTACTGGAGGCGCTTTACGACACCGCCGATCCGCTTCTGATCGTTTGCCACATCAGCCCTGACGGAGACGCGATCGGCGCGGCGCTGGCTGTCGCGCATTACTGCGACAGCATCGGTCGTTCCTGCACGTTGGTCAATGACGATCCAATACCGTCACGGTATGATTTTTTGCCGGGGGCAGATCGTTTTGTGCTCACTGACTCCCTGTCCGGGCCGTTTTCTGCGGTGGTGGCGCTGGATTGTGCGGATTCCCGCAGGATGGGCAAAAGCCGCGGGCTGTTTGCGACAGACGCAAAGCTGATCAATATCGACCACCACGAGACCAATAACGGGTTTGGTTCACTCAATCTTGTGCAGCCAGAAGCCGCCGCAACCTGTCTCGTGCTCTATCGGCTGTTTCGCGCGGGGGATACGGCGATCAGCAAATCCATCGCGCTGGCGCTGTATACGGGGATTGTGTTTGATACGGGCGGTTTCCGTTATAACAACACGACGCCGGAGATCCATCTTGCCGCGGCTGATCTGCTGTCGCGCGACATTGAACCATTTCTGGTCGCCGACCGGGTGCTGGAAGCGATGACGCGGGAACAGGCCGAACTTGTTCGTTTGGGTTTGGCGACACTGACAGTTCATGACAGCGGACGGATTGCGTACGTCGCTGTCGATCAGACGATGCTTGCAGCCTCCGGAGCGGCTGAAGGGGATATTGATGTACTCCTTCCCTATACGAGATCGCTTTCCGGAATCGAGGTTGGGCTGCTCTTTCGGGAGCGGGCCGATGGGTCGATCAAGGTGAGTTTGCGCTCACGCGAATTTGTTGATGTATCCTCGATCGCGATGCATTTTGGGGGTGGCGGCCATGTTCGCGCCGCAGGCTGTGAGCATGAGGGCCCACTCGCGGCGGCGATCGCCGATCTTGTGAGTCGCGTAGAACGGGCGGTGGATGAAGCGTTTGCTACACACGGACAGCGGCATTCTCATCTTAAATAAGGCAGCCGGCGCAACTTCGCAACAGGCTGTGACAGCGGTTAAACGATTGTTGGGAGTCAAAAAAGCGGGGCATTCAGGTATCCTTGATCCACAGGTCACAGGGGTGTTGCCAATTTTTCTCGGCAGCGCCACGCGCCTGGCGGAGTATACGTCGGATCAGCGCAAGTGTTATGAAGCGGTGCTGGAGTTCGGAACAGCCACAGACACGCAGGACGCAACGGGACAAGTGATTGCGAGCGCGGATCCCTCAAGGCTGGATGAGGCAGCCGTCAGGAACGCGTTTGCGCGCTTTCACGGAGTTCTGCTGCAGCGCCCGCCTGCGTACTCGGCTTTGAAGGTCGCCGGCAAGCGAGCGTACGACCTGGCGCGTGAAGGGCAGGCAGTGGATTTGCAGCCGCGCCCCATAACCGTATTTGAGCTGTCTATAAAGGACATGCATTTATACCCCGGAAACTATTTTGTGCGCTTTTCCATTGAATGTGGCAAGGGCACTTATATACGTACCATTTGCCATGACGTCGGCGCGGCAGTGGGGGTTCCCGCCCATATGCGCAGTCTTGTGAGAACCTGTTCAGGTCCGTTTTCGCTTGCCGACGCCCACTCCTTAGAGGAGACGGCGGTGGATGGGTGGAGTCTGGTTCTGCCGTCAGACGCGGCGGTCAGACACTTTCCGGCGTTGCATCTGGACGCAGAACTGATGACGGCAGTCCAGCACGGACAACGGCTGAACTGCCTGCGCAGGGATTTGCATCCCGCCGCCGGCGCGCAGGATCGGCTCGTGCGTGTCTATGCGCCTGAGGGGCGACTGTGTGCTCTGTATGAAATAGGTGAGTCAGCAGAGAACAGCCTGGCATTGCGGGCAAAAAAAGTATTTTGTGACGCGAGGTGAGCTCATGAGTATGGACGGATCGTTTCATTTGCTGTTCCGGCCTCCTGACGCGGTTCCTGGCGTGAACAGACGGGTATTTGCGATTGGCAAATTTGACGGATTGCACATTGCCCATCAGGCTGTGCTAGAACGGGCTGTCTCTGTTGCCGGGAAAATGGACGCCAAACCGTGTCTGTTCACTTTTACACCGCATCCGCGCTTTGCGCTCACAGGAGATCCGATTTATGAGCGACTGCTCACTCCGCTCGGCGAAAGAGCGCGTACGGCGCGCGCCTATGGAATGATGGACGTCTTTGTCGCGCAGTTCGACGCACCCTTTCGCGCCCAGACTGCGGAGGAATTTATCGGCAGTTATCTGCTGCCGCTGAGGGCGGTCCACCTGGTTGTGGGTTATGATTTCCGCTTTGGCCATCGCGGGGCGTTCGGTCCCGACGATTTGGCGCGCATCGGACGCGAGCTCCAGATTACGGTGGACACGATTGCGCACGTGGATTTTGCCGGCGCGCCAGTCAGCAGTTCTGCGATCCGCAGTCATCTTGCGGCGGGCGAGGTGGCGCCCGCGACTGCGATGTTGGGACGGCCCTATCGACTGCGCGGGATCGTGGTGGAGGGGGACCGCCGCGGAAGAACGATCGGCTTTCCCACCGCCAATCTGCTGATCGCTGATCCGTTTGTCCTGCCCCGTATTGGGGTGTATGCCGTA
>JAKADD010000340.1 GCA_021820825.1 Bacillota bacterium | reverse complement strand
CGGATGAGCGCCCCATGACCTTTGCCGGTCAATGCGCCGAGACGAACCGTGATCTCTTGGATCACGTACAAAATCGGTATCAGAATCACCAGCGGCAACACCATGCGGTAACCCCACTCAGCCCCTGACTGCGCGGCCGTAATGACGCTGCCTGCATCCGTATCCGCCAGCATCACCATGATGCCCGGACCGACGGCGGCCAGCACCCATGATAACTTGCGAAGACGTGCAAATCTGAGATAACTCGCATCAGCGTCCAAAATAAATACCCTCCGTATCAACCCATTGCCTTCAGTGTGTGATCATCCAAACCTCGCGGATTTCCTGCATCGCGGATTTGCGAAGTGGTCTCATCATAAATCTAAACTCGACTAAATTAGTCAACATTCGTGCCGAATATCATTATATTGTTCGTACACCTGAACGTAAATAGTTATATTGTACTATCCCGAAAAATGCCTTCCCTGCCCGCCGGGATCGTATGCTGCGCCGCTTCTCAAACACGGCTGCGCCGAACTCGCCTCGGCACAGCATACGATCCCGGCCAAGCGGGTTTTTCACTCCTCCGATAGTGATCAGAAGAAGCAGATCATGCGAGTCACTGGAAAATAACTCAATGGTAATGGGGATTTGTTCCAGGATATGGCCCCTGATTTTTCCCATTGCTCAGCGTCCGTATCGAGGGTAAGATGCGTGTATCTTGGCCCTCGATACGCAAACATAATAAAAAGGACTGGGTCTATGCTGAGGAAATACAAACTTCAGTTTTCGCTACTGGCAACCGTGGTGCTTGCATTGTCGTTATTTGTCTACTTTCACAACCGAACCATTAGCCCTTATACGCTTGCAAGACGAGTAGCTGTCTATTATCATGAGCAAAATCCCATTGTTTCCTTTACAAGCACTACTTCGGACAGCGATTTTCAACCCATCTATTTAGTTGAAATCCGCGGCGATTTCACCATTAATAGATTGTATGCAGGTAAAATCTATTTTTCTACTTTGGCAAATGGTCTCTATATATGGGATCTGAGCGCCTATTCTCGTAGACATAGGATCGCCGACTGGCCCGGTTGTCCGTCCAATCTTAATATATTGGCATTCTGACCCTTATCAACTACATTTTCATTCGGCTGACGGCGGGGTCGATGCGCTCCCAATACAACATCAGTCCTCCTCCTTCGGCAGCTTTCTTGTCATACCCCAGCGCTCTTTAAATGTCTGGGGCGGCAGAAGTTGACCCCAGAGCACAACGCTCCAATAGTTCGCCACGGGCCTCGGAAGTGTTTGACAACCATCCAGATCCTCGCGAACCACTTCCTCGATAGCTTTCAATCCGTAGGTCCGAGCCACCCATTGATCCTGTTCCCAAGTTCCTCCTGTCAAAACAGTCAGAATAACGAGCTTTTTATGGCGTCGAACATCAATGCTGTCCGTATGATAGTTGTGGAACAAGGGTTGAATAGACGGCGGTAGTTTGTGGTCATTTTCCGACAATGTGTTCACCGAGAGATTGCATTGGGTCACTGCACTATTCACCTGCCTGATTGTATTATATACGATACACGGGTTGGGGTATACGCAGGAGAGGTTGTGACGCGTTGCAGTTCCTGATATTGTTGTGCGGCCAATTCAATTGGATAGTCCGCCCACCTTGAATGAAACTCGCATGCGCGCCCTCTTCATTGCGTCGCAGCCGTCCGCCGCTGACCAACCGCAATGCCGATCATGATCAATGCTACGCCAAGCCACCCTGTCCAAAGGACATGCTCATGTACGATCACAGCGGCCAGGATCACGGCCACAGGCAACTCCACACTGCCGAGAATTGCGGATGCGGCGCCTCCCACACGGGGAATGCCAATGCCAAACAGCGATGTTGGGATGGCCTGACTAAACAGCCCGATCAAAATGCCAAATAGCCACATCCCATGGATGGAGGCCCGAATGAGGGCCAGCGAGGGCGCATAGATAAAGGAGATCAGGATTGCCGATATCGATGTGACAACCGCCGCCCGAAAAAACGGGGATGTCTGAGTCGATATTCCCTCATTCACATACAAAAAGGACGCATAGGTCGCGCCCGCGCAAAGGCCAAAAACGAATCCCCGCGCGGACAGCGCCTGACCCGCGTGAAACCCGTGGATATTGGCGAGCAGCGTTCCCGCCGCGATGAGCAGAATCCCCCGCCATTCCCCTCTGGTGGGCATCTTGCGCGTCACGAGATAAGCAATCACAAATGTCATCCAGGAAAACTGGAAGAGCAGGATAATGGCCATCCATGCTGGCAGCATGGTCAGCGCCTGATAGTAAAATACAGCGGTTGCAGTGCCGAAGACGCCCAACAGCAGCAGTCTGCGCCAGTCTCCCACAGACAGTCGCGCGCGCCGCCTGCTGCGCTGTCCACGGAGTCCAGTGAAGGCGGTGAACAGCCACAAGATGACGGCTGCGTAGTAAAACTGCCCGGACGTCACATCCTGTGCGGAGAAACCGTGGATGTAAGCCAGTTTGACGATGGGAGACACCAGTCCATAACTTGCTCCGCCAAGCAAAACGAGCAGAGCGTACAAGCGATTGCGCGTATTGCGTTTTGCCATTCAGAAAAAAACTCCCGTATCATTTGTCGGGCGCTGCGCACAACCCACCGCGCATACTGCGGCAGGCAGCCCAAACAACCATCAGCGTCGCGCGCCGATGTCCGTTCGGTAGTGCTTGCCAGCGTAGACAACAGCGTCCGCCACTGTGTAGGCGCGCGCGCGCGCCTGTGCGATCGTCTCGCCCCGCGCGACTACGTTTAACACCCGCCCGCCGCTTGTCACCGTGCGGCCCTCTCCGTCAAACGCTGTTCCCGCGTGTAAAGTATACACGAAGGACGAATCCGTATCGATCAGACCGGAAATCGCATCTCCTTTGCGGGGCGCTTCCGGATACCCTTCTGACGCAAGTACAACGCACAGAGCGGCGTCAGAAGACCAGGACAGCGTAAGCCCGCTGACGCGATCAGCGAGCACAGCGTCAATGACTGTCAATAGATCGGTGTCCAGCAACTCAAGCGCAATCTGCGTTTCCGGGTCGCCAAAGCGGGCATTGAACTCAATCACGTAAGGACGGTCGTTCACCACCATCAGTCCCGCAAACAGGACGCCGCGATAGACGACGCCAAGACGGCGCCACTGAGCCATCATGCGGTCGAACACGTCTTCGCGCACCGCTTTCATCACCGCGTCCGTGGCCGCATAGGCCGGGGTGTACGTGCCCATGCCGCCCGTATTTGGTCCCCGATCACCGTCGCGCACCTGCTTGTGGTCCTCGATCGCAGGCATCAGCGCATAGCCGCCGGCGTCGACGAACGCCAGCACAGACAGTTCCCGTCCAGCGAGAAATTCCTCGATCACGACTTCGTCGCCCGCCTGGCCAAACACCCGTTCCGCCATGATCGCCCGCAGCGCCTGCTCCGCCTCATGCGCGTTCGCAGCGACTGTCACGCCTTTTCCAGCGGCCA
>JAKADD010000339.1 GCA_021820825.1 Bacillota bacterium | reverse complement strand
CGCCGCCCACGCGTTCGTGGCGCTGCTTTCAGTCAGCGGTGTCCGCAATCGCAGCGGCGGCATGCAGTTCCCGGACACAGACCGCATTTCAGGCGATCTGGTCGATCTCTACTGGCATGGTCTGACGGTGTTTGGCGACGACGGCGAACAATCCTTTCTGAAACGGCCAATCCATTAATCCTGCAGCGACAGATATCCCGGGATAGACTTTCATGCCTGAGTTTTGCGAAGCAAAATCTCAACGCTTGCGCGCCACTAACAACCGAGAAGAAAAATACGCCTGCGGCGATTTTTCGGGATGGAGAACAGCGTTCGTCCTGGAAAATAGAGATTGAGAATACGCAGATAGGACGCTCCTGTCATGGCCCAGTATTGGGAACCCCACTGCGCCATCTTCTGGGACCCTATAAAGGGCCAGTTGGGGTTGTCGGGAATCCCCGCACGATAGTCGAGCGCAGCAATGGTTCCGTTCGAATCCGTGTACGCGTACGGCCATGTGATGGTCAGCGCGCGGTCTGTTTCAACGCGTCCGCTCAAGAACCGAAATTCCTGGAAATTGACGGTGTTGTCCACGTCGAATGTGAACCCTCCGACCGTCACAGGATGCAGCGTATGATACCAGGCAAACATCTTCACAGCCATCGCTCCCGCCTCAAGCGCCTGTGGATCCCAGGAAGGTATCCACTCGTTCGGGAGCACATCCGTACAGTATTGCTGAAACCCGATGGTTTGCACCCACAGGATGGGGCCGCGCGGATTGTTGCCAGCGCGAATCGCCACCCGGATAACCACAGGCAGCTTCACATTGTAAATTGTATCGATTGCCTGAGCCCGCACAGGTAATCCGCCAAAAATGCCCAGGCCAGCGACAGCGCACAACGCCAGAATAATTCGCAGTGCCGTGCAGACAGAAGCTGCTCCAGAAAACAGGGTTCGCTTCCCAGCGCCCGCAGCGACGGACATCCGTCCATCAACGACTCTGGGAATCCCACGGCGCATAGCCCTGTTCCCCCCTGATCACCGGTTGCCTGACAAGTTTGACCCGCTGCGCGTAATCGTCGATGAGTCTCATATAGGAATGGCGATGGATGTTCCCCAGCGCCACGGTCGGCTCATTGCGCTGTCCTTGCTGGATGGGATTGAGTATGACAGGCTGCACTTGGCCCTGCACCGCCGGAACCTCGAACAGCAATGCTTCATTATAGCCCGTAGCCGTCACCAGAGCCGTCACTGTTCCCAAATTGTCGCTTCTGACAAATCGCGGATCAGGCGCTGTGCTGATTTTTGCCGTCCATAACCCGGCGCTGTCTGTCAGTCCTGTTGCCAGGATGGCGCCGCTCCGGTCAATAACCACGATCCGTGCTCCAGTCACACGTTTAAGCCATGGATTCGCTGCGCGAAATTCGATCGTGGTTTGAACGGATTGCGGTGCAGGTGCAGGCGTTTCTTTGGGTTGTGCAGACAAGTCTTTGGGCTGTGCAGGCGTTTCTTTGGTCGGAGCAAAATGGGGTTGCGACAATTCTCTGGCTTGCGCGCGCCATGGTTCTTCAATGGAAGGGAACAGCACGGTGATTCCGACGATTGCCACGGACAGGATGGATGGTGTAAAGCGGCGCATCAAGGCATCACTTCTTTCCCATGAGTATCATCAAATGGTAGCGTTCCATGGGAAAGGATATATATACGGCAGAATATTGGGCGCTTGCTCTCATACATTGTAAAGAACTCCGGGCCACGGAACCTCACACCGAGGCACAGAACCTGCTGACGACCGGAATCAGCTCTTCTGAAGGCTGGGCTAGGGGGCAACGACGTTGCACGATCAGCTCCATGAACGCGCCATCCTGATTGGCGAATACATTGTGTTATCGGGTGCAACGACTCGCGAAACGGGACGTCATTTTGGCGTATCGAAAAATACTGTATTTCGCGACGTCAGGAACCGTCTTCCCAACATCGATCCCGAACTGGCGCGACAGGCACAGGCTATTCTGGAGGAACACAAATCTGTACGGCACCTGCGCGGCGGCGAAGCAACCAAAAAACGCTATGAACGAGAGTCAGGAAGAGTACATCCAGCGGATTCCCAAATCAACAGAAACAGCCAGTAAAGCGGTCAGGACAAGTATCTTCAGCAGCCGCTTTGGCAGCTTCCTTGATAGCTGTCCACCGAGTGCAGAGCCAATTACCGACGCCACAATGACAGGAATGGCGACTCCCCAGGGCATGCTGAAAAAACCCATCTTTGCGACCAGCCCAATAAACGACATGCCCGCTCCAAGGATGAGTGCGTTGGCCACTGCCGCTCTGAGCGTTACCCCGAGCACCGTGAACACGGGCACCAATACGAATCCACCGCCAATGCCGTACAATCCGCCAAGCAGTCCGATCAGCATACCGCTGGACAGGATCACCGCCCATCTCGCAGCGCGTCCATATTGGCGCAGGTCGATGCGCACAGGCAATACCATCAGGAGAACGGAGAGCAGAGCCACTACAACAAAAACGCCAAGCAGCATATGCTGGGGCAGCAATCTTGACAGATAGCCCCCGCCAAAACCCATTAGCAGTGTGGGCGCCAGAAACGGCCAGAGCACACTGAACTGAATCACATCCCGATAATGACGAATCGCTGCGAGAGCGGCTGCAATGGTTTGCAGTCCCACGATTTCAGACACCATGGAGACGGACAGTGAATTGCCTAAGGCAACAGCCGGAACATTTAAAAGCAGCACTGTCAAAACGATGCTCCCGCTCACAAACACTGCACCGACAATAAATCCCGAAACGAAACCGATTGCCAGATACAGGCTGATTGCCTCCCACAAGTCCATAGCCCCCGTCACGATCGATCGCTACCCGACAATCGCCTTTCTCCGACAGCGATAATCCATTCCATCACATGGTACTCCAGATCCCTGTGAAAGTGAATCGCCGCGCATACTGAATACAAGCGCACGGGGCGCAGGAAGGCGTGTGCACTCCCCCTGCGCCCCACGACTGTTTTTGGAATCCATGCGTTCAGACGGCGGCGCCAGCCCACCACTGGCACAACGAAACCAGCGTCGCCACGCCGAATCCGGTCGCTCCGATTCCCGATGCGCCCGCTTTCTCCACATAGGCGAGGCCCGCAATGTCGATGTGCGCGTGCGGCGTCTCTTTCGCAAAATGACTGACGAACAGCCCCGCCGTGATGGTTCCGGCCGGTCGGCCTGCGCTGTTTTTCAGATCGGCGACGCCGCTTCGGTTCATCTCCATAAAATCGTCGTCGTCAGGCAACAGCCACAGCCCCTCGCCGATGCGCTCACCCGCCTCTTTGACCGCTTCGGCAAACTGCGGATGATGCGACACGACGCTTGCCTTGACTCCGCCGAGCACGACGGTGTTCGCCCCGGTCAGGGTGGCCATGTCGACAATCCGCGCGGCGCCCCGTTCCCGCGCCAGCGTGAGCGCGTCTCCGAGCACCAGACGCCCTTCCGCGTCTGTCGAAACAATCTCAACGGTGGTGC
>JAKADD010000338.1 GCA_021820825.1 Bacillota bacterium | reverse complement strand
CGCTCCGCTGAACAGCGCGGGCAACGACATGCCCGCCAACGTGATCAAAGGCAAAAGCGAATTCTTGAGCGCATGGCGAATCAGCACCCACCACTCAGACAAACCTTTTGCGCGCGCCGTCCGGATATAGTCCTGCACGAGCGTTTCCGTCATGGAAGACCGGACGTAGCGACTCCACCCTGGAATCGTGCCCAGAATCAGCACCGCAGCGGGAAGCGCCATGTGCCGCAGATAACTGACCACCGACGGATGCGTCTGGAGCGGGTTGCTGATTCCCCCGGAAGGGAGCAGGTTCAGCCAAATTGCAAACACCGACACCAGGATCATGCCCAACCAGAAGGTCGGCATCGCGTATAGAAAATACACCACGCCCGTCACGAGATGATCCCCGGCCCGACCGCGGCGCACCGCCTGAAATACGCCGATCGTGATCGACAGAAGATGCGAGAACGTAATGGCGACCACAACGAGAAGGAGCGTGCGCGGCAGATTCAGCGCGATCAGACTGGCCACAGTCTGGTGATACGAGTATGCGTATCCCAGATTGCCGTGCAGGAGATTCCACACCCACAACCCATACTGCACGTACAGAGGCTTGTTCAGCCCCAGCGACCGATTGATCTGCGCGATCAGTTGCGGCGTTGCACGATCGCCCAGCATGACGACGGCGGGTCCTCCAGGCACAATGTGCATCAGCAAGAAACTGATGACCGTGATCCCAATCAAGGTTGGCACAGCCTGCAGTACGCGGTTCAGCACATAACGCAACACCGATTTACGCCTCCTAGCGCGGAACGGAAAGACGCGCATCAAACGCGGTGCGCAGGGCGTCCCCAACAAAATTGATTCCCAAGACGGTAAGCAAAATGGCCACTCCCGGAGGATACTCGAGCCACCACGAGTTCTGCGACAGGTACGGCATGGCGTTGGACAGCATCGCTCCCCAGTTCGGCGAGGGAGGAGGCAGACCCAGACCCAGAAAACTGAGCGCCGCAATCATCAGCACCGCATCTCCAACCATGAAGGTTGTCGCCACGACGATCGTGCCGAGCGCGTTGGGCAGCAAATGTTTGAATAGGATCTGCCTGTTCGTCGCTCCGATCGTGCGGGCCGCCTCTGTGTAAACGGTGGTTTTCAGGGCCAGGATTTCCCCGCGCACCAGACGGCTGACACCGTGCCACGAGATAAGAGAGATCAGCACCACCAGCAGTCCCGCGCTGGGACGTACGACTGAGTCAAGGAAAATAAGCAGAAACAGACCCGGGATTGCGCGCAGCACGTCAACCACGCGCATCATCACCGCATCCACCCATCCGCCGACAAAACCCGAGACAGCCCCGTACACCACGCCGATCACCATCGAAGCGAACGCCGCCGAGAACCCCACCTCCAGCGACGTTTGCCCGCCCACCATCAAGCGCTCCAGCATGTTGCGGCCCAGGTTGTTCGTGCCAAGCGGAAACGCCGCCGTCGGCGGCTGTAAAAGCGCCGTCAAATGCATGGTGTACGGACTGTGTCGATACAGAAGCGGACCGCCGTAGCAAAAGAGGAGCAAAACCAGCAACACGAGAATCCCCGCTCTGCCGAGCGGTTGCCGCCAGAAGATGGCGAACGTGTTGGGCCTGTAGTGCTTCCTCCCCGCTGCCTGCGGCGCAGCGGGGTAGGTCGCAGGTTCCTTCACTTCAATTGGAACGGACAAGCGCGCTCATCCTCTCTGGCGAAGAATCCGCTCCCAGATAATCCGCGAACCATGCCAGAATGTGGCTCAACCGCTGCACGCGATGCGTTGGCTTCCCGGTACGCGGCAGGTTGTGGTTTTCACCGGGGAAGCGGAGAAATCGCACAGGTTTTCGCTGCAGGCGCAGCGCGACAAACAGCTGTTCCCCCTGCTCGATGGACACACGCAGGTCATTTTCGCTGTGAATGATCAGCAGCGGCGTTTCGATGGCATGCGCGTATGAAATGGGGGATCGCTCCATGTAAAACTCCGGGTCTTCCTGAGCGCTGAATCCGTACACGAGACGGTGATTGCTTCCGGCAAGATCGCTGCTGCCGCTCATCGAATACAGGTTGTTGGGCGCCGCCTCGGAGCAGGCCACGGCAAACCGCTTCGTGTGCCCGACGATCCAACTGGTCATGTAGCCGCCATAGCTGCCGCCCGTGACCGCCAGCCGCGTCTGGTCGATAAACGGAAACTGCGCGACGGCGCCGTCCGCGCACGCCGTCACATCCTGGTAATCAAGAATGCCCCGGTGACGTCCCAAGGCGCGCGCCCACTCTTCGGAATAGCCGGAACTGCCGCGCGGATTGCAGAAAAATACAGCCGAACCGCGCGCGCAGTGGAGTTGGAGTTCATGGTTGAAATTGTAGCCAAATTGGGCGTAGGGTCCGCCGTGGATCTTGAGAACTCCCGGAACTTTGGACGCAGGATCGAGCCCCGGCGGCCGCATAAGCCAGCACGGCACGGCGGTTCCATCGGCGCTCTCCCCCCGGTACGCCTCCATGTCGGCCAGTTCGACCGTATCCAGCCAGTCATCGTGAAATGCGGTGAGGCGAACATCCGCGCCGCGCCCTTTCAGATCATGCAGGTAGAGTTCGGGCGGCCTTTGCGCCGAAGACGCGGCAACAACAGCGAACGTTCCGTCTTTGGCGCATGCATAGGAGTGCACTTGACGGGGCTCTGTGCGGTCTCCCTGCACGGTTCCGGTCGTAGCGTCGACCGTCATCAGCGCAACGCGTCCCTCATCTTCATAGAGTGCATGGATGCGATCCCCGTCCGGCGACCAGTTCAGCCCTCCCGCGCCAGACAGCGTGCGATCGAATTCGGCCCCAAGGGAACTCTGCCTTCCTCCGCCGGACGCTGTCACCCACACGTTGCGATGACTCGGCATACTGTCCTTGCGATCCGTTCCGATGTAGGCGACAACCTTGTCATCCGGTGAAAAACTGGGGGAATCGGCGGCGCCCCATGTTTCCGTGATCTGAGTCGTTTCCCCAGAGACAAGCGAAACGACAAAAATATCGGCGGCAAGATCAAACTCCCGCTCCGCGTGGCGCGCGGATGCAAACGCAATCCGCGCACCGTCGTGCGACCAGGCGGGACTCGTGTCGTCCCAGTCAGAACCGCTCACCAACAAGGGCTGTCCACCCTCCAGATCAAGGATATACACATGCCGGTTCTTGTCGAAGATGAATCCCCGCCCGTTAAATTTGTACCGCAGTGTCTCGATCACGCGGACAGCTTCCGTCTGTGCGCCGCCTGCATCCGGCGACCACGCCTCGACGGTTGCGGCCGTCAGTGCAAAACGCTGACCATCCGGGGACCACGCATACTCGCTCACACCGTGTTGATAGTCCGTCAGTTCGCGCGAATCACCTCCATCCGTCGGCAACACGCAGAGTTGCGCGGGTCGCCCCGGACGGCGGCCTAAAAACGCCAGATGGCGCCCGTCAGGAGACCACTTTGGAGCAGCGGCCCGAACATCCTTCCGGGTCCACGGTCTGGTCGTTTT
>JAKADD010000337.1 GCA_021820825.1 Bacillota bacterium | reverse complement strand
CAGGGAGTCACGCTGGGGGGAACCGGCAAGGAGAAGGGGAAGCGGCATCCCACGGTCGGCAATCATGTACTGATTGCCACTGGAGCAAAAGTGTTGGGTTCTCTGACCATCGGCGATTATGCGAAGATCGGCGCGGGGTCCGTGGTGCTGCGGTCTGTGCCGCCAAACGCGACCGTGGTCGGCATTCCTGCAAGAGTGGTTATCCTTGACGGCAGGCGAGTTGATGAGTTGGATCAGGTCGATCTCCCGGATGTGGTGGACGAGACTTGCAAGGCTCTGCAAAAACGCATCGAGGCATTGGAGAAGCGGCTGACCGAGCTGGAAAGTGGCATGGCGCAGACGAGTGGGGGAGGGACCGACAGCAATGTCTATTCGGCTTTATAACAGCCTGACCGGTCAAAAGGAAACGTTTGTACCGATTGAACCTGGCGTTGTACGCATGTATTCCTGTGGGCCGACGGTGTACAACTATTTTCACATTGGCAATGCAAGAGCGTTTGTTGTGTTTGACATTGTTCGGCGGTATCTGCGCTACCGTGGATATAATGTGAAGTTTGTGCAGAATTTTACGGACGTCGATGACAAACTCATCAAACGCGCGAATGAACTGGAGACAACTGTCGAGGATGTTGCGACGAGTTATATCAGGGCGTACTTTGACGACGCGAAGAAACTGGGAATCGAACCGGCGGATGTGCATCCAAAGGTGACTGAAACGATGGCGGACATTATCGCATTTATTCAAACGCTGATCGACTCTGGATACGCGTATGTGGCGGAAGGGGACGTGTTGTTTGACACGCCCAAATTCGCAGCGTACGGAAAACTGTCTGGACAGTCACTGTCCGATCTGCAGGCTGGAAGCCGCATCGAGGTGACAGAACGCAAACGCAACAGCACGGATTTTACGCTTTGGAAGGCTGCCAAACCTGACGAACCGTCCTGGAACAGCCCCTGGGGCGCAGGGCGGCCAGGGTGGCACATTGAATGCTCGGCGATGATTCACAAACATCTGGGTGACCATATCGACATTCATGGGGGCGGACATGATCTGCTTTTTCCGCACCATGAGAATGAGATCGCCCAGAGTGAATCGGTGTTGGGGGCGCCGCTCGCCAAGTATTTTATGCACAATGGATACATTAATATCAATAACGAAAAAATGTCGAAATCGCTCGGAAACAGCGTGTTTGTCAATGAATTGGCGCAGCAGTACGATCCGCGCGCGCTCCGTCTGTTTTTGCTGTCGGCGCATTACCGCAGTCCGATCAATTATTCCGCCGAAGTCATGGCGCAAATGACAGCGGCCTTGCGTCGCCTGGACGCATGCCACGAGTCGCTTACGGACCGACTGGATGAAAAGTACCTTCCGGAGGGGGAGAGCATCGACCTGCGTGCGTGGGAGGAGCGGTTTCTTGCCGCCATGGACGATGATATCAACACGGGCGAAGCGATGGGAGTCGTATTTGATTTTGTGCGAGACGCTAATGCGTACAGCCATCAGCAGGAGATCACCAAGGCAGGGCTGCGGTCGTGGTTGGGAAAATTGCGCGCCTGGCTGGATCTGTTTGGATTGACGCCTGTGCGGCTGCCCCTTCCTGAGGAGCGAATTATGCGCTTGATCGACGAGCGGACAGCGGCTCGCAAAGCGCGAGACTTCACACGCGCAGACGCCATTCGGGCTGAGTTGTCTGAAAAGGGCATCCAGTTGGAAGACACTCCGCAAGGTGTGCGGTGGTGGCCTGAACGATGATGACCGAGGAGGAAGCCTTTCGTATGCCGCCGCTCGCGTTGGCGTATGTCGGTGACGCCGTTTGGGAACTGGAGGTACGCATCATGCTCGTGGACAGCGGAGAGCGGCGGCCGCAGCAGCTTCATCGACTGGCTGTCCAGAAGGTGCGGGCGAACGCGCAGGCGGATCGTTTGCGCCGCATTGAGGGTGCGCTCTCAGAGAGAGAACTCGCCGTCGTCAGGAGGGGTCGCAATGCAAAATCGCGATCCGTTCCAAAGAGCGCGACTGTGGCGGATTATCGGGCGAGCACAGGGGTTGAAGCGTTGCTTGGGTATCTCCGCCTGTCCGGTTTGACCGATCGGTTGCGGGAAATTGTACAACTACTGCTCATGGATGAGGAGAATTAGACATGGTAAACACAAGAAACAGGATGGGAAGACAGGGATCGACGACGCATAAGAACGAAGGTGGCCCCAGGCGGTTGGCGTGGCGGGGAGGAAGCGGCGGAAGCGACCGGCATCCGCGCCGCACTGCAGAAGCATCGTCAGAGCATGGGCAACGCCGTACTGCAGAGGCATCGTCAGAGTCTGGGCAACGCCGCTCCGCAAACGCGCCGTCAGAGTCTGGCCAGTTCCGTTCCGCAAGGGTCTCCTCAGATTCTGGCAAACGACGTGACCCGCGGCGCACGAAGTTCAGTCCAAACAGTCGGCGCAATCGTCAGGCCGACAAACCGACGCGGACGGTGGGGAAACCGGGTCAGAGAGGCGCAGAAGGAGCCGCTGAACAGGAACAGGGCAGTCGCGAACAGGAGTTTGTGACGGGGCGGCGCGCTGTACTGGAAGCGCTCAAGGGAGGGCGCTCGCTAAACAAGATCCTGTTGTTGGAAGGTTCTTCCGGAGGCAGTCTAAATGAGATTGTCGCCGTGGCAAGAGAAGCGGGTGTGGTGATTCAGCATGTGCCAAAGGCCAAGCTGGATGAAATATCGCCAGAGCGTGGCCATCAGGGAATCATTGCTTACATGTCGGCGAAACCATATGTTGAAATCGACGATCTGATTGCCTTGGCGCGCGCTCGCAAACCAGGGCTGATCGTGCTGCTGGATGGTCTTGAAGATCCGCACAATCTTGGTTCCGTGTTGAGATCTGTCGATGGCGCGGGCGGCCACGGTGTGATCATCCCCAAACGACGGGCGGTTCCTCTCACTGGAACGGTGGCACAAGCGTCTGCAGGCGCCCTGGAACACGTGGAAGTCGCTCGCGTGGTCAATATCAGCCAAGCTCTGCAAAAATTGAAGGAAGCGGGCTTCTGGGTGATTGGAACGGCGCCCGATGCGCAGCAACCCTACTGGTCTGTTGACTACACGGTGCCGACGGTGCTTGTTATCGGCGGGGAAGGCTCCGGTATGAACCGTCTCACCAAGGAAAGGTGCGACGCGCTTGTCGCTCTGCCAATGAACGGAAAAATCAATTCGCTAAACGCAGGCGTGGCGGCCGGAATTCTGCTCTACGAAGCAGTTCGCCAACGCAGTCAGTTAGCCGACTAAAAACCCGCTGGCACCCGATCCGAGCCATGGACAGCGGTTCCGATCAAGAGCATGGCGAGCCGCGCTGCTGTGACTGCGCAAAGCGACAGAGCACCTCTTTTGTCGAACGGGCCGCCTGCTCTGCCCGAGCGAGTTCGGCGCAGCTGTGTGTGAGAGCGGGCAGAGCAGGCGGCATGTTCGACAACAGGGCAATAGATGGCCGCTGCAAGGCGGGAGCAATCGATCGACAGTGAGGTCGCAAGCTGA
>JAKADD010000336.1 GCA_021820825.1 Bacillota bacterium | reverse complement strand
CTTCGTCGAAGTGGCGGCGGCGCTGGCGCTTCAGACTGGCTTGCACGAGCGGGTGACCGCCAGCCACACGACTGCCATGCACTCCTACAATGGCGCCTATACATACAAGCTGTTCCAACTGCTGAAAAAGGCGCGCATCAACTTTGTCGCCAACCCCCTGATCAACATCACCTTGCAGGGGCGATTTGACCACTATCCGATCAGGCGCGGGGTTACACGGATCAAGGAACTGTGGCGCGAAGGCGTCAATGTCAGTCTGGGTCACGATGATATTCTCGATCCCTGGTATGGACTCGGAACGGGCAGCATGGTGCAGGTTGCGCACATGGCGGTGCACACTTCGCACATGACTGGCCGCGCGGAGATCACAGAAACTGTGCGCATGATCACGACGCGCGCCGCCCGCACCCTCCAGATTGAGGGGCAGTATGGCATCGACATTGGCAAACCCGCCAGCTTCGTCATCATTCCCGCCCACGACGAATTTGATCTGATCCGCCGCCAGCCCATGTGCCGCTATGTGATCAGCCACGGCAAAGTGGTCGCGCACACGGAGCCGGCCCGTACGACGGTGACGCTGCATGGAGACACAAAGAGTGTCGACTTCGCTCGCGCCTGACGGATGACACTGTACAGGCCACACGGCGGCTCGCCGCTGGTTCCCGCCGTGCTGGCCGATTTCGGCTCGCGCCTGACCGCGACACTGTGGCGCGCGCTGCGCACAATGTCAGATTCTGGATCCAACCAATGCGCCCAGCAGTCCGAGGGACACACTGGTCAGAACATACATGATTGCCGTTTTGACGGCGCGCCGGTCAATCAGCGTGACCGTTTCGTAGGTGAACGTCGAAAATGTCGTATAAGTGCCTATAAACCCGATTCCGATGGAACTTCTGAGCCACGCGTCCAGCAAGTTATGGGAGCGCGTGGCCGCGAACAGGAATCCCAGCAGAAACGCTCCTGTCACATTGATCAGCAATGTAACCAGCGGGAAATCGCCGCTCCATCTGCTGTTGACCCGATTGGTCAAAAAGTAGCGCGCCCAGGCGCCCACAATGCCGCCAGCCGCCACACCCACCCACTCAACCACTTGTACACCTCCCGCTGATCACTCCTCTGTGCTTGGGCGAGCTGCAGGTTCCCGCCGCTCGCCTGCAAGCCGAACGCCCGCATAGGCGCACAGCAAACCGCCGATGACGCTCGCAAGTACATAAAGAACGGCAGACAGTGTCAAGCCTTTTCCGATCAGCCCATTTGTCTCCACCATAAATGTTGAAAACGTGGTGTAAGAGCCCACGAGCCCAGTGCCAATCCCTGTGCGAACCCAGATCGGCACATGCCATTTCCAGATGGTCATAGTGTAAAACCAGCCCAAAAATAAACTCCCGCTCAAATTGATCAAAAGTGTGGCAATCGGAAACTGGCTTCCCTGCAGCGGCGGCATGATGACCTCTATCGATTCTCTCAGCAACGCACCGACGACCCCGCCAATGGCAATCATTCCATATTGTCTTGAGCTTTCCACAAGCGGTCGCGGTTCCTTTGTCAGTCTGTCATTGCGCAGTTTACAACACCGTCTTTCCGGCATATTTCCAGAGTATTTCCCCGCCGCCTTCGTCGGGTCGCAGTCATATCCCACTGGCCGAAGTCGTCGCCCTTCTCAAAACGAACAAAAAAAAGCCTTACAAGACACCTGCTGGCGCAAGCGAATCTTGTAGGGGCTATCATTCCTCTTCGGACATATGCGAGCTCCATCGCTATGCAGATAGCGCCACTATACTAAATCGCCGAACCGCGCGTCAAGTGCACCAAATCATTGCGATCGCGCGTACACACTGATCGCTGGTTTGACATCGCTGGTTTGAGCGCTTGACTTCCGCAAACGAGTTGAGGTACAGTCAAACCAATTCAATAGCGATGGAGCTCGCTTTAGCCCATTTTGGGATGATGGCTCCTACTGATCTGTTCCTCACCGGAGGTGCAGATCAGTAGGAGCCATCTGTGATGAAAAGCCCGCTTGGCCGGGATCGTATGCTGTGCCGAGGCGAGTTCGGCGCAGCCGTGTTTGAGAAGCGGCACAGCATACGATCCCGGCGGGCAGGGAAGGCATTTTTCGGGATAGCGAGGTGGTATCAACAGTTGCCTCATTTGATGATCAAATGGAGACTTTACCCGTTGTTTGTCTGACCTTGTTCTCACTCCTGCGAGTGGAGAACGCTTGAGATTGGGCGTTCTTGTCGGCGTGTGCTCTTCTCCCTGTTCGGCAAGCCGCACCCCAAGAGAAAAGTTCAGATTCTTCCCGTACCACCCATATAAATACCAAATTATGAGGTCTTCAGTCGCGCCGACCAAAGAAGTGCGGCGGCGGCCAGCAGAATCAGGCCGGAAATCAGCATGGAAAGCCTGTAGCCATGCGTCGCCGCCGTGGCGAAACCTGCCAGGATCGGTCCAGCCGCCTGTCCAACGCCGAACATGGCGGTC
This sequence comes from Bacillota bacterium, assembly GCA_021820825.1. The sequence goes on along the minus strand of JAKADD010000336.1, from coordinate 1,048 downwards.
ATATTGCCAATGACGCGACCGGCTCTGTCCGGGGCGCATTGTCTGCCAATGGACAGAGCCAGCGTGGCAATACCCATGAACGTGCCGCCGAATAGAATAGAGCCGATGACGGCGTTGATGATGTTTGGCCAAATCACGGGCAAGAGGACGCCTGTCGCCTGCATGATGTAGGCAGCATATATGGCGCGTCGCCACCCCCAGGCGCGCGCCGTCTTTGTCCAAAGCCAGGTGGACGGAGCGGCGGCCAGCCCGACCAGAATCCAACTGACGTTGCCCACCCAGGGCACGCTCGACACGTGTCGGAAAAACACCGTGATGAAGGTCGCCATGACGATGTAACCCAGTCCCTCCAGACCGTATGCGAGCGTGACGCCCCAGAGCTGAAACGGCGCCGCGGGCACAGTTTCCACATTTGCAGTTGGCAGTTGCCCTGGAAGGCAGACAACTTGGACGCGCCGCATGGTGAACCAGACACCTGCTGTCAGGATCAGGCTCACAATTCCAAGTCCCTGCCATCCGAGCCGCCAGCCGCCATACTGTTGAAAGGTGGGAACCAGCATCCCCGTCAGAGCGATACCGACGCCCACGCCAGCGTAGAAAAAACCAATTTTCTCTGTCTGCCGTTGCGCGGCAAGCCAATCCATCATCAGGCTTGACAACAATACGAATACGCCTGCGCTGAAAAACCCTCCGAATCCGCGCAGGACCGCCCACAGCACATGTGATGTCGTAAAGGCCATCATTTCCGTGGCAGCCGAGCTGCCAAGAAGCGCCGCCAGGACGAAACGGTAACGCAGGGTGAGGTCTTGATGGACACGGCCGGGCAACCAGCCCGCGAGGATCGCACCGACCAAATAGCCAAGATAATTCCAGGAAGCGAGCATTCCTGCGAACGAGGAGGTTGAAGCAGCATCACAATAACATGTTTTAATCTCGCTCAATATAGTATAATCATGTTGGGTGATATCGCTAATGGAAGAAAAGTATGTGAGTATCGGAAAGGCAGCGAAGATGCTCGGTGTCAGTATCAGCGCCCTGCGAAAATGGG